>NZ_JBEZIR010000209.1:0-7720 GCF_040651175.1 Kitasatospora sp. NPDC048540 | reverse complement strand
AGGCAGCTGATGATGGACGTGCACACCAAGGGTCGCGCGGTGGTCTCCAGCGGTACCCGCGAGGAGATGGCTGCGGCGCTGGGCCGGAGCCTGCGCCGCCTCGGCCGGGGCGTCCACCGCGACCGGGGTCGCGGCCTCGGCCACGGCCACCGCGGCGTCCGCGCCCTCGGCCCGGGCACCGCCGCGGGTACGGCGGCGCTCCCGCTGCTTGCGGGCCGGACGCTCGGCGGCCTCCGGCTCCGGAGCCGCCACCGCCGGGCCGGTGCCCCGGCCGCCACGGGTGCGGGCGCCCCGGGCGCCGCGGCCGCCGGTCTCGCCGAGGTCCTCGACCTCTTCGGCGTTCAGACCGGCCCGGGTGCGCTCGGAACGCGGCAGCACACCGGTGGTGCCGGGCGCGATCTTCAGCAGCTCGAACAGGTGCGCCGAGGTGGAGTAGGTCTCCTCGGGCTCGTTGAACGGCAGGTCCAGCGCCTTGTTGATCAGCTGCCAGCGCGGGATGTCGTCCCAGTCGACCAGCGTGACGGCGGTGCCCGAGGCGCCGGCCCGGCCGGTGCGGCCGATCCGGTGCAGGTAGGTCTTCTCGTCCTCGGGGCACTGGTAGTTGATGACGTGCGTGACGCCCTCGACGTCGATGCCGCGGGCGGCGACGTCGGTGCAGACCAGGACGTCGACCTTGCCGCTGCGGAAGGCCCGCAGGGCCTGCTCGCGGGCGCCCTGGCCGAGGTCGCCGTGGACCGCGCCGGCCGCGAAGCCGCGCTTGGTCAGCTGCTCGGAGACGTCGGCCGCGGTGCGCTTGGTGCGGCAGAAGATCATCGCCAGGCCGCGCCCGTCGGCCTGCATGATCCGGGAGACGACCTCGACCTTGTCGAGCGAGTGCGCCCGGAAGATGTGCTGCTCGATGTTGGCGACGGTGGCGCCGGTGTCGTCCGGCGCGGCGGCCCGGATGTGGGTCGGCTGGCTCATGTACCGGCGGGCGAGGCTGATCACCTGGCCCGGCATGGTGGCCGAGAACAGCAGGGTCTGCCGCTTGGCCGGCAGCATGGTGATGATCTTCTCGACGTCCGGCAGGAAGCCGAGGTCGAGCATCTCGTCGGCCTCGTCCAGCACCAGCGCGCGGACCTGCGAGAGGTCGAGCTTGCGCTGGCCGGCCAGGTCGAGCAGCCGGCCCGGGGTGCCGACGATGATGTCGACGCCCTTCTTGAGCGCCTCGACCTGCGGCTCGTACGCCCGGCCGCCGTAGATGGCGAGCACCCGGACGTTGCGGACCTTGCCGGCCGTCTGCAGGTCGTTGGTGACCTGGGTGCACAGCTCGCGGGTCGGCACCACGATCAGTGCCTGCGGGCTGTCGGAGAGCTGCTCGGCGGTGGCCCGGCCGGCGTCGAGGTCGGCCCGCACCACGACCCGCTCGATCAGCGGGAGGCCGAAGCCGAGGGTCTTGCCGGTACCGGTCTTGGCCTGGCCGATGACGTCGTGGCCGGTCAGCGCGACCGGCAGGGTCATCTCCTGGATGGGGAAGGGGTGGACGATGCCGACGGCCTCGAGGGCCTCGGCGGTCTCCGGGAGGATCCCCAGGTCCCGGAAGGTGGTCTTGGTGGGTTCAGCGGTGGTGGACAGGGTGCTGCCTCTTCCATATGCGGGGGCCGAGAGCGAGAGGGCGGCGGGCGGCCATACCGCTGCGCCGGGCCCGTGACGGGCCGCTGTGCACAGCTGCGGGTCGCACACCGCGCCGGTCCCTGCTGCCTGCCGACCGCGCGGCCCGTGGGGGGCGCGCCGTCCGGCGGCGTGGGGGAAGGATTCCCGTGAGGGGACGGCGCGGGACCTGCGCCGTACGGCGCGGTCCGCGGCGGCCCTCGCTCGGCCACTGATGCGGTGCCAAGGCCCGAAGTCCAGGCCAAGGTCGGAGCCGATCGGGTCTCCGACCGGGCATCCGCGTACGTGAGTGCCTGACTCGTACGGAGCACGTCTGCGCGGCCTGTCCACAGGGACGGGCCGCGCGAGTACACCAGGCCTCGCTACCACCATACAGTCCAGCGCCGACTCGAACACGTGACGCGCCTTACTCGGCTGGTGGGGGCCCGGGGAGGCCTCGCGGGGGCCCCCGGACGGCCGGGCCGGTGGGCCGGGGCGGCGGCCGCCGCCGGGCGGTCTAAGGTGACGTGCCATGGAGACTCAGGATTCTGGCCAGGGCACCCCGACCGAACCGACCGCCGCCGCCGCGACCCCCGCGGAGGCCGGGACCGGCTCGATCGGCGACTGGGCGACCCGTGCGGCCGATCCGGGCTACCGGGCCGCCGTGCTCGACCTGCTGGGCGCGCTCGCGTACGGCGAGCTGAGCGCCTTCGAGCGGCTGGCCGAGGACGCCAAGTTCGCCCCGGGCCTGGTCGACAAGGCGGCGCTGGCCAGGATGGCCTCGGCGGAGTTCCAGCACTACCAGCTGCTGCACGACCGGATCGCCGAGGTCGGGGCCGACCCCACCGAGGTGATGACCCCGTTCGTGGAGCCGCTGGAGGCCTTCCACCGGCTGACCGCGCCCTCGGACTGGCTGGAGGGCCTGGTCAAGGCGTACGTCGGGGACGCGATCGCGACCGACTTCTACCGCGAGGTCGCGGTCCGGCTCGACGACGACACCCGTGACCTGGTGCTGCGGGTGATGGCCGAGACCGGCCACGCCGCGTTCGCGGTCGACCGGGTCCGGCAGGCGATCGAGGAGGACCCGCGGGTCGGCGGGCGGCTCGCGCTGTGGGGCCGCCGCCTGATGGGCGAGGCGCTCAGCCAGGCCCAGCGGGTGGTGGCCGAGCGGGACGCGCTGTCCAACCTGCTGGTCGGCGGCGCCCAGGTGCAGGGCTTCGACCTGGTCGAGGTCGGCAAGATGTTCAACCGGATCACCGAGGCGCACACCCGGCGGATGGCGGCCCTCGGCCTCGCCTCCTGACCGACCGGCCCGCCGCGGTCAGGCGGCCCGCTGCCGGCGGTGCCGGTGGCCGCCGCCGCGCCGCGGCCCCCGGTCCGGCCGGGCCGGCACGGAGACCAGCAGCACCGAGCCGACCGCCGAGACGGCCAGCGCGGCGGCGGGCTGCTCACCGTCGAAGGCGTACCGGGCGATCAGCCCGCCGAGCAGCGCGGCCACCAGCGCCGTCGAGACGGTCAGCACCCGGGCGGCCGGGAAGTACCCCGGTAGCAGGACCAGGGCGCCGAAGCCGACGGTCAGGCCGATCAGGGCGTAGGCGATCGTCTCCACGTACACGGGCTGCCTCCCGGGGGCGTGCTGGGTGCCGTAGCCCCGCCATACCCGGCGGGCGGCCCCGGTACGCCCCCGGCGGCCCGCAGGACCGGAGCGGGACGGGAAACGGCGGCGCCCCGGCCCTCCTCGGGGGAGGGGCGGGGCGCCGCCGCTGTGCTCGGGCGCCTCGGTCAGAGGGTGCCGAAGCCCACCTTGCGGGCGGCCGGCTCGCCGATCTCCACGTACGCCAGGCGCTCGGCCGGGACGAGGACGCGACGGCCGTGCTCGTCGGTCAGGGAGAGGAGCTTCTCGGTGCCCTCCAGCGCCTTGGCGACGGCGCTCGCGATCTCGTCAGCGCTCAGCGAGCTCTCGATGACGATGTCGCGGGGCGCGTTCTGCACGCCGATCTTGACCTCCACGGCTTCCATCCCTCCGGGGTTGCAACAGCCATGCGCACCACCTCGAACAGGCGTCCGCGGTCCTTGCGCCGTACGGCTTCACCATAGAGCACGGTCCGGGCCGCGCGGCGAAGGTCCGCTGATCAGCTGTCCGCCGGCTCCTCGTCCCCGTCGGCCTGGTCCTGGTCGTTCGGGTGCATCGGGAAGCCCTTGAGGCCGCGCCAGGCCAGGCTGGCGACCAGCCGGACCGCCTCGTCCCGGGGGATGTCCCGGCCCTGCGAGAGCCAGTAGCGGGCGGTGATCTGGGCCAGGCCGCAGACCCCGGCGGCCAGCAGCTTGGCCTCCGCCTCGGGCAGGTCGGTGTCCTCCGCGATCACCTTGCTGACCAGGGTGGCGCTCATGTCGCTGGCCCGCTCCACCCGCTCGCGCACGGCCGGCTCGTTGGTCAGGTCGGACTCGAAGACCAGCCGGAAGGCGCCGGACTCGCTGGAGACGTAGTGGAAGTACGCCTCCATGGTGGCGGCCACCCGCTGCTTGTTGTCGGTGGTCGCGGAGAGCGCGTCCCGGGTGGCGTCGACCAGGGCGTCGCAGTGCTTGTCGAGGAGGGCGAGGTAGAGCTCGAGCTTGCCCGGGAAGTGCTGGTACAGCACCGGCTTGCTCACCCCGGCCCGGTCGGCGATGTCGTCCATGGCGGCCGAGTGGTAGCCCTGGGCGACGAACACCTCCTGAGCCGCGCCGAGCAGTTGTTCACGGCGGGCGCTTCGCGGCAGGCGAGCACCGCGCGGGCGCTCCTGCGCCTCCTGGATGGCCGTCACGGCGCTCCTCACTTCACGGTCGGACATGGTCGCTGCACGGTCGGTCGGACCGATGGCAGGGCCATTGATTCTACTTTTCGGTAACCAGGTCTGCTCCCGGTGAAGCCGAGTAAAACGCAGAAACGGCCTTGTCGGGAGCCCACAATACGGTCCGGACCTGCGCTGTCCACAGGGTGAGATCCGGCCGGGCCGCCTTCCGGGCGCCCGGCACCTCACTACCATCGTGCTCCATGAGCGCCGATCAGCTGCAGCCCGAGGCCGAATCGTTCAGAACCGTCCTGGTCCCGGGCGCCGAACTGGCCGTCCGCGGAACCGCCGACGGGAACGGGGACGGCCTGCCGCCCGCCCTCTACGTGCACGGGCTGGGCGGCTCCGCCGACAACTGGACCGAGCTGATGGCCGAGCTCTCCGGGGTGGTCGCGGGCGAGGCGCTGGACCTGCCCGGCTTCGGCTGGTCCGCGCCGCCGCAGGACGGCAACCTCTCGGTCTCCGGCCACGCCCGGGCCGTGATCGGGTACCTGGAGCAGTGCGACCGCGGTCCGGTGCACCTGTTCGGCAACTCGCTGGGCGGCGCCGTCTCGGTCCGGGTCGCGGCCCTGCGGCCCGACCTGGTGCGCAGCCTGACCCTGATCTCCCCGGCCCTGCCCGAGCTGCCGCCGCAGCGCAGCGCCTGGCCGACCGGGCTGCTCGCGGTACCCGGCCTGCCCGCGCTGCTCGGCCGCGCCCCGGACCGGCGGCGCAGCGTCGAGGCGGCCACCGAGAACCTGCTGCGGCTGGTGTACGCCGACCCGTCGGCCATACCGGCCGAGCGGCGGGCCGGGGCGGTGGCCGAGTACCGGCGCCGGATGGCCCTGCCCTACGCGCTCCCGGTGCTGGCCGGCTCGGCCCGCGGGGTGGTGACCGCGTACACGGAGCGCGGCGAGCAGTCGCTGTGGCGGCAGGCCGCGCAGGTCCGGGTGCCGGTGCTGCTGGTGTACGGGCTGAAGGACAAGCTGGTGTCCTACCGCTCCGCCCGGCGGGCCTGTGCGGCGTTCGAGGACGCCCGGCTGCTGGTGCTGCCGGACTCCGGGCACGTGGCGATGATGGAGCACCCGCGGCAGGTGGCGCGGGCGGTCCGGGAGCTGCTGGCCGGGTTCTGAGTTCCGAGCGGACCCGCGCGGGGTCGACGGGTACGGGTGCGGGTGGGGCGGGCCGCGGCGCCGGCGGTGGCCGTGCTGCCACGGGCCTGCCACGGCCGGGTGAACGCCGGAGATCCGGCCCGGTCACGCCGGTTCACTCGATCAGGTGGCTACCAGGCAGGTGAGCGAGGTGATGCGCCTCGCTCGTTCTACCTTTGTGGTGTCAGACCGAACAGGTGTGGGGGAGCAGCCGTCGCCGGATACCCGGTGGCGCTGCACGGCGGTGCCGGGTGCCGAGGCCACGGGGAGTGGCCTCGGCACCGCCCGGGGCCGCTGCCTTTCTGAGCATTGGTGTCACTGGTTGATCAGGCTCCCTGTGTCGTAGTCGTCGAACCCGTCGAACGCTCTGCTCTGGAGGCGTCGTGCGCATCGCCCTGCTCACCGAGAGCACCTATTCGAACGCGCAGCGTGGTGCCGGCTGGTGCGGCCGACTGGCCGACGGGCTGGTCGAGCACGAGTTCCAGCTGTACCTGCTGGCGCGCGGCGAGCGCCCCGGTCCGGCCGGGGCGGAGCCGGGCCCGCCGGTGCGCGGGCTGACCGCCGTGCACACGCTCCCGATGTGGGGCCGCCGGCCCGCCGGGCGCGGCCCGGCCGCCCACCGCCGCGGGCCGTACCGCAAGGCCTACGAGCAGCTGGTCCGGGCGCTGGTGCTGCCCGCCGAGCGGTCCTCCTTCGGCCCGGGCCTGTACCGGCTCGCCGAGCTCGCGAGAGCCGACGGCGCGCTGCCCGCCTTCCTCGCCTCCGGGCACGCCCAGCGGGTGCTGGAGCGGGTCTGGCGCTCGCCCGGCGCCGACACCGCGGCCGGCCGCCCGCTGGTCCGCGACGTCCTGGTCGCCGGTGACCTGCTGGAGCAGTGCCTGCGCCCGCTCGCCGCCGACTGGTACGGCACCGGGCCCGGCGGGATCGGCGCCGCCGACCTGTGCCACGTGGTCGGCGGCGGCCCGGCGGCGCTGCCCGCCCTGGCCGCCAAGCAGCTGCACGGCATCCCGTTCGTGGTCACCGAGCACGGGCTGCACCTGCGGGAGCAGTACCGCAGCTACCGCACCGCGCCCTACCGCTGGCCGGTCCGGGCGCTGCTGCTGTCCTTCTTCCGGCTGCTCACCGAGGAGACCTACCGGCAGGCCGCCGCCCTCACCCCCGGCAGCGCGTACGACCAGCAGTGGCAGCAGCGCTGCGGTGCCGACCCGGCTCGGATCAGGGTGGTGCACGAGGGCAGCCCGGCGGTCGCCCGGGAGGCCGCCGGCCCGGAGCCCGAGCAACCGACCGTGGTCTGGGCCGGTCCGCTGGAGCCCGGGCGGGACCCGGAGCTGATGCTGCACGCCTTCGCGAAGATCCGCGCCGAGCTGCCCGGGGCCCGGCTGCGGATGTATGGCGAGGAGGGCGTGCCCGGCTACCGGGCGCACTGCGCAGCGATCGCCGCCCGGCTGGGGATCACGGCCGCCGTCGACTTCGAGGGGCGGCCCGGCAGCCCGGCCGAGGCCTGGCAGGCCGGGCAGGTGGTGGTCTTCTCGGCGCTGGCGCAGCGCAGTCCGCGGCTGCTCGCCGACGCCATGCTCAGCGGCCGGGCGGTGGTGGCCACCGACGTCGGGGTGGCCCGCGAGGTGGTCGGGCCGAGCGGCCTGCTGGTGCCGCCGCGCAGTCCGCTGGCGGTGGCCGGGGCCTGCCTCGCCCTGCTGCGGGACGAGGAGCGCCGGGCCCGGCTCGGGCTGGCCGGGCGGCTGCGCGCGCAGGAACGGTTCGCGGTGGAGCCGGAGGTGACCGCCTTCCGGGAGATCTACCTGGAGCTGGTCTCGCGCTGGCCCGCCTTCCCGGCCGGCTCGGGCCGGCGGCTGCAGCCCTTCGCCCGGCCCGCCGAGTACTGGGTCGCCGGATCGGCCCGGCCGGAGCCGGCCGCACCGGCGGGCGGCGACCAGGAGCCCGCCACGGGGGCCAGCGCGCCCGGCGCCCTGGCCGAGGTGCTCTGATGGCCAGGCACGGGCCGCAGGCCGCGCCGCGGGCGGCCGTACCCGCCGCCGGTGGCGCGGGCGGCGGTCCGCCGCCGGCCGACCCGGTACGGGAACTGATCGTCCGGCACCGCGCCGTCGACGGCCTGCTCGCAGACGGCGCGGT
>NZ_JBEZIR010000208.1:0-7919 GCF_040651175.1 Kitasatospora sp. NPDC048540 | reverse complement strand
GGCCGTGCGGCACAGTATGCGCGCGCGGCCGACGCACCGACAGCCTCCCGACCGGGGTGGAGATCTCCGAGCGGCTCGGGCACCGGCAGCGGCAGCTCGCCCACGACGCGGCCCGCGAGGAGCCGGAGCCGGACGGGGCGCAGGAGCAGGAGCCGGACCAGGACGACGTCCTGCGGCTGATCCTGATCTCCTGCCACCCGGTGCTCCCGACCGAGCAGCGGGTCGCGCTGACGCTGCGGCTGCTCGGCGGGCTGACGGCCGACGAGATCGCCCGCGCGTTCCTGGTCAGGACACCGGTGGTGGCCGGGCGGATCGCGGCGGCGAAGCGGACGCTGGCGGAGCGGCGGGTGCCGTTCGACCTGCCGAGCGGCCCGGCGCTGGCCGAACGCCTCTCGTCCGTCCTGGAGGTCGTCTACCTGGTCTTCAACGAGGGCTACGCGGCGACCTCGGGTGACGACCTGATCCGCCCCGATCTCTGCCGGGAGGCGCTGCGGCTCGGCCGGCTGCTGGCCCTGCTGGCCCCGGACGAGGCCGAGGTGCACGGGCTGGTCGCGCTGATGGAGATCCAGGCGTCCCGCTCGGCCGCCCGGACCGGCCCCTCGGGGGAGCCGGTCCAGCTGCACGAGCAGAACCGGGGCCGCTGGGACCAGCTGCTGATCCGGCGGGGCTTCACCGCCATGCTCCGGGCCCGGCAGGCCGGCGGCCCCCCGGGGCCGTACCTGCTGCAGGCGGCCATCGCGGTCTGCCACGCGCAGGCCCGCAGCGCACAGGACACCGACTGGGCGCAGATCGCCGCGCTGTACGGGGCGTTGGAGCGGCTGCTGCCGACGCCGGTGGTCCGGCTGAACCGGGCCGTCGCGGTCGCGATGGCGGACGGGCCGCAGGCCGGTCTGGCGCTGGTCGACGCGGTGCGCGGCGATCCCGCGCTGCGCGACTACCACCTGCTGCCGAGCGTGCGGGGCGACCTGCTGGCCCGCTCGGGACGGGACGCGGAGGCCCGGGACGAGTTCCACCGGGCGGCGGGCCTGACCGGGAACGCCGCCGAGCGGGCGTTCCTGCTGCGCCGCGCGGACGCGCTGACCCCGGCCGGGGAGCCGGCGGGCCCGACCCTCGGGGCGGCCGTCGAGGGTTTCCTGGCGCGCGGCGACCTCGGCCCGGCCACCGTCCGCTCCTACCGCCAGACCCTGGGCCGGCTCGGCTCGGCGCTGGGTGACCGGCTGCCGGTGGAGGCGCTGACCGCCGCGCGGGTGACGGAGGCGTTCGAGTCCCTGTGGCGCGGCACCGCGGCCAGGACCTGGAACCGCCACCGGGCCGCCGTGCGGTCCTTCGCCGTCTGGGCCGCGCTGGGCGACCTGGCGGCCGGGCTCGACCGGCGGCCCGAACCACGCTCCGCCGTGCGCCCGCTCGGCCCGGAGGCGCTCGCGGCTATCTGGGCGCTGCCGGGCGTCGCACCGCGCGAACTGACCCTGTGGCGGCTGCTCGACGAGTCCGGCGCGGGCGTCCGCGCGGTCCTGGACCTGGACGTGCAGGACCTGGACCTGGCCGCGCGCCGGGCCGGCCGCGACGGCATCGGCTGGCGGGCCGGGACGGCGCTGCTGCTGCCCCCGCTGCTGGCCGGCCGGACCCGCGGCCCGCTCTTCCTGGCCGACCGGCGCCCCGGGCCGGGCCGCCGGCCGGCCGAGGCCGACCTGTGCCCGGAGACCGGCCGGGGACGGCTGTCGTACGAGCGGGCCGAGTACCTGTTCAAACAGGCCACGCGGCCGCTCGACCCGGCCGGCCGGGGCTACACCCTGGGCCGGCTCAGGCCGCGTCCCGGCTCCCGCTGCTGACCGCCACAGGCCCGGGCCCTGACGCCCGCCACCGCGGGCCACCGGGCCTCGGGCGCGCCGGAGAGCACACCGGGCTCCGTACCGCCGGTCCGAGATGACGGTCCGTCAGCGCCGGGCGGCGGCCGCTACCGGCCGCGCCGTGGCTTGCCCCGCTTGGCCCCGCCGGAGCCGCCCTGCGCGCCCTTTCCCGACGGCCGGCCGCCCACCGCCTTGCGTGCGCCCTTCGCCGTTCCCTTCGCCGCCGGCTTGGCACCGGACCGGCCGCCGGCCTTCCCGCCGGACGCGCCCGCGGCGGGCTTGCGCCCCGCGGCGCCCGCCTCCGCGCGCCCGCCCTTCGGCTGCGCCGGGGTCGCGGCGATCCCGCGCGAACTGTTCACGGTCCGTCCCCGGACGATCCCGATGAACTCCTCCACCAGGTCGCCGGTCTCCTCGGCCTGCGGCCAGGCCAGCGCGACCCGCGACTCGGGGGCTCCGGTGACCGGCCGGTAGGTGAGGTCGCGGCGGTGGTGCAGCCGGGCGAGCGACTGCGGCACGATCAGCACGCCGATGCCAGCCGCCACCAGCTCGACGGCGTCCGCCGTGGTGGCGGGCCGCTCGAACGCGGGCCGGCCCGGCAGGCTCCCCCACTCCAGGGTGTCGTCGAGCGGGTGCAGCACGATCTCGTCGGCCAGGTCCTCGAGCGCGACCTCGTCGACGGCCGTCACCACGTGGTCCTTGGGGACGATCACCACCGTGGTCTCGGTGTAGAGCGGGATCGCGTTGAGCTCCGCCTTGTCCACCGGCAGCCGCAGCAGTCCGGCGTCGGCGTCACCGCCGCGCAGCGCACCGGCCGCCTCGGCCGCGCCCACCGCCGTCAGGGTCAGCGGGACATCGGGCAGCCGCTCGCCCCAGACCCGGACCCACTTGGTGGGAGTCACCCCCGGGACGTAGGCGAGCCGAAACGAGGAGGGTGCTTCCGAGCCAGTCACCCGCCCAGATTACCGGCCGTGGTCGGAGGTGGCGCACACGGTCGATACTCTTGACCCCATGAAGTCGCACCAGACCGCCCAGACGATGAAGCCCGCGACCGCGGCGAAGAAGCTGGGTGTGTACCTCGAGGCCACCCCCGCCGAGTTCCAGGAGGGTGTGGTCTCGCGCAACGAGCTGAACGCGCTCCAGGCCGATCCGCCCGAGTGGCTGGTGGAGCTGCGCCGCAACGGCCCGCACCCCCGTCCGGTGGTGGCGGCCAAGCTCGGCGTGTCCATCGCCGGCCTCGCCCGTGGCGGGGTCACCGAGGCGCTCACCACCGAGCAGATCGAGGAGCTGAAGAAGGACGGCCCGGAGTGGCTGCAGCGTGAGCGCGCCACCCAGGCCGACGTCCGCAAGGAGACGGTCCGGATCAAGGAGAAGAACGCGGCGCGGCGCGACCAGCCCCGCAAGCCGCACGCCTGACCGCCGGCCCACCCGGACGCCCGGCCACTTCGGTGGCCGGGCGTTCCGTCGTCACCGGCGGCGGCCGCAGGAGCCGCCGTCAGGTGATCCGGGTGACCGCCAGTTCACCGGCCAGGGTCCGGGACGGCCGGGGGATCTCGCCGAAGTCCTCGTCGTCGCTGTCGACGGCCAGGTGGTTGACCACCGCCTCCAGCGTGGCGGGCAGCCGCGGGTCGAGCCCTTCGTGGCAGCGCGAGAGGATGTCCCGGCGTACGTCCTCCGGCAGCAGCGGCCGGGTCAGCCGCACCCGCCGGCTCGGCACCCGGACGGGCGGGGCGGCGAGCGCCTCGGCCTGTGCCCGCCAGTAGCCCGCGTCCCGGGTCTCGCCGAGGGTCAGGTGGTAGAGGTGCAGGCAGTACGCGGCGGTGTCGTTGCCGGAGCCGGCCGCGAACTGCCACCAGAACTGGGCGGCCTCCTCGCGGCCCGTGATGAACAGCAGACAGGCGAAGACCACCGCCCCCTGCGGGTGGACCTCCTCGCCGCCGGCCAGCAGCTCGAGCGCGCGGGCGGCCTCGGGCGCGTTGAGCACGAGCGCCGCCGCCAGGGCCAGCTCGTGGGCGGCCTGCTCGTGCTCGGACGGGAGCCGGGCCGGGGCCGCGGCGAGTCGGCCGGCCCCCAGGGCGGGCTGCCCGGACGCACCCCCGGACACCCGCACCGCGCCACCGGCGCCCGCTCCGCCGCCCGCGCCGTCCGTACCGCCGGCGGCGTCCGAGCCGTGGGCGCGCAGCCAGGACCGCAGCTCCGGCCCGTCCTTCCTGGTGGTCACTGGCCCGCCCCCAGTTCGGCGAGCCCGGGCCGGCCGAGCGTGTGGACGAGGCGGCGGCGGGCGTGCCGCAGGCTCGAGCGCAGGGTGGCGAGCGGGGTGCCCAGGTAGGCGGCGATGCTCTCGTCGTCGAGGTCCAGGCAGTACTTGAGGATCACCACGTCGTGCTGGCGCTCGGGGAGGTCGAGGATGGCGCCGAGCAGGCCGAGCTGCTCCGGCACGGTCTCCAGGCCGAGCCCGTCCCGGGCCCGGAAGTGGCGGACCGCGGTGTCGAAGGCGGCCGTCCTGACCAGGCCGGGGCGGGTCTGCCCGGCTGCCGCGAGCCAGCCGGCGATGTGCTCCTTCAGCAGCCGCCAGGCGTACGCCGCGGGGATCTCCTGCCGCAGTCCGATCGCCCAGTTGCGGGCGAGGTGGTCCTTCATCGCGGCCACCACCAGGGCGGCGTCCCGGCCGCTGCCGACCTGGGTGCGGGCGAAACCGGTCCACGCGGCCTCGTGGGTGGCGCAGAACGCGTCGAAGGTCAGGCGCAGCCGTGCGCCCTCCGGCGCCGTGCCGCTGGTGTCGCCCACCATCCGCCCTCCCCGGTCGCGGCCGGCCGCCGGTCGCGCGTCCCTGTCGATGGTCATCCCTGTCCTTCCGGACGAGCGGGCCCGGCCCGCGGCGGCCGTCGGCGCGAGGTCCCGACCTCGGGGTCTGCGGCCCGGCGGCGGGCTGCCTACCGGCGCGGGAACGGGACCGGTGGAGCGACTACCGACGGTACCAGTACGACTACAGGAATTGCTGTCGGGTGGTCAGATGTCTTTGCTTTCAGGCTATTTGTCGCATCGATGGTATCCCGTCGCGGCACCGCCACCGGTCCGGGCGGATTGGCGGGGGCCTGCCAGGGGCATGATGCCGGGCGCCGTGATGGCGTAGCGTGACCGGTCGGGCGAGCTGAGGGGGCAACAGATGGCGGCGGACGACGCCGAGGTGAGGCTGGAGCTGCACCGGGCGCACTCGGCCCGGATGTACGACTACTACCTGGGCGGGACGACCAACTTCGCCGCCGACCGGGAGGCGGCCGGCCAGGTGATGGCGGTCTTCCCGTGGGCGGAGACGGCGGCCCGGGTGAACCGCTCGTTCATGCACCGTTCGACGCGGCTGCTGGCCCTGGCCGGGATCCGGCAGTTCCTGGACATCGGCACCGGTATCCCGACCCGGCCCAATCTGCACGAGATCGCCCAGCAGACCGCGCCGGAGTGCCGGATCGTCTACACCGACAACGACCCGATCGTGCTGGCGCACGCGCAGGCCCTGCTGCTCTCCACCCCGCAGGGGCGCACGGCGTACGTGGAGGCGGATGTCACGGACCCGGCCGCGGTGCTGGCCTCGGCGCAGCTGCGGGCGACGCTGGACCTGGCGCGGCCGGTCGCGCTGAGTCTCAACGCGCTGCTGCACTTCGTCCCCGACAGCCGGGGCGCGAAGGACATCGTCGAGTACTTCAAGTCCGAACTCCCGTCGGGCAGCGCCCTGGTGATAACGCACGGCAGCCCGGACTTCGCGCCGGAGCAGGCCGAGCGGATCACCCAGGTCTACGCGGCCGCCGGTACCGCGGTGCAGATGCGCACCAGGGACGAGATCGCCCGTTTCCTGGACGGCTGGGAGCTGCTGGAGCCGGGCCTGGTCGCCACCCACCGCTGGCGTCCCGAGGGCGGGCGGCCGGATCCGGCGGTCACCGACTCGCACGCCTCGGCGTACGCGGCCGTGGCCTTCAAACCCTGACGCCGCCCGGGCGCGCCCGGTCTCAGGCCTCCCGCTCCCGGGCCTCGCGGCGGCGGCGCTCCGGCCCGGCGAGCGGCTCGGGCGCCAGCGCGAGCACCGCCCGGTCGTCGCCGTCCGGGCCGTGGGCGCCGGCCGACCAGCGGTCGGCGTCGGCCCGGACGAAGGCCGCCACCACCTGCGGCTCCGGGGCGTGCCGGCCGGCGAACCGCCAGGCCAGCCGGTCCAGCAGCGGGTAGAACACCCCGTCGGCGTTCCGGGCCTCGCTCACCCCGTCCGTGTAGACCACCAGGACCTCGCCGGGCCGCACCGGGTGGACGGTCACCTCGCCGGCCCCCGGGGCCAGTTCGCCCAGGGCGAGCGGCAGCGCGGGCGAGGTGGCCAGCCGGCGCGCGCCGTACGGTCCGACCACGACGGGGGCGGGGTGCCCGCGGTCGACGATCCGCACCTCGCCGCCGCCGGTCGGGAACTCCAGCAGCAGGGCGGTGACGAACAGTTCGGCGTCGGCCGCCGCCCGGGCGGAGTTGCGGGCGATGCTCAGTTCGAGCCGTTCGGCCAGCCGGCTCAGGTCCCTCCACTCGTGCGCCGACACCCGGAAGCTGCCCAGCACCGCGGAGACGGTCTGCACCGCGTCCAGCCCCTTGCCCCGGACGTCACCGACGATCACCCGCACGCCGAACGGGGTCTCGCACAGGTCGTAGAGGTCGCCGCCGACCAGTGTGCCGCCCTCGCCCGCCTCGTAGAACCCGGCGGCCCGCAGGCGGCCGAGCCGCTCCGGGATCGGGCGCAGCAGGGTCAGTTGGACCGCCTCGGCGACCGAGCGGGCGCGGACCAGGTGTTCCTGGGCGCGGATGCGCTGGCGGGCGAGGGCCACGCTGGCGACGCCGATCAGTACGGTCGTCAGGTAGAGGGCCACGTGGTGCTGCTCGGCGAAGTGGCCGGGGCGCCGCGAGGCCATCCACATCTCGAGCAGCACGCACAGCGCGGCGGCCAGGGCGGTGCGGCGCGGGCTGCGGGTGGCGGCCGCCAGCGGCGGTACCGCGATGAGCAGGAAGCTCACCGGCTCGCGGCTGTACAGGGTCAGTTCCAGCACCACGTCCAGCAGGACCAGCAGGACGGGTGCCCACCAGACCCAGGAGTGGCGGTCGGGGCTCGCCGGCCACCTCGGCGGTCGCCGGATCCACCCGGCTCCCCCGTCCCGGGATTGCGACATGGGCCCCACTGTAGGCACGGCACCGCCGGGTCGCCGGGACGGCCGGCGCTCCCCGGCGCGCCGTCCGCGGTCGGTGCTCAGGGGCGGGGGAAGCGCCAGCGGGTCTGGCTGTACCCGCCCTTGCCGAAGCCGAACACCGTGGCCGGTTCGACCCGGAAGACCGGGTCCGCTCCCCCGGCGCCGTGGAAGAACCCGTCGCCGACCTCGAAGTGCCACTCGCTGCCGTACTTGGCCTCGTACGCCGCGGCGACCGCCCGCAGGGCGGTGTCGTCGGTGAGCCGGACGGCGTCGCCCTCGACCACCAGGTCCAGGCCCTCGTGCAGGAGGTTGGTGCCGGTGGTGAGGACGCAGTGCGGGTTGTCGGCGAGGTTGCCGGCCTTGCGCTCGTGGGCGCCGGTGCAGAAGTGCAGCGCTCCGGCCACCCAGACGGCGATCAGCGGCGTGACGTGCGGGCGGCCGTCCGGGCGGACGGTGGAGAGCCAGTACAGTTCGGCCGCGGCGAGCCTGGCTCGGGCCTGCCGCCAGGGTGTGGGGGTCGCGCCCTCGTCGCTGTACCGGGCGTCGAGTTCGGCCTCCGGCTCCCGCTCCGCCATCTGCACCCCTTGTCCACGTGCCGTTCGCGGGCGACGCCCGGCGGGCCTTCGGATCGGCCCCATTCTCCCCGGTGGCCGCCGTCCCGGCCGGGAGGCCGCGTCCCGTGTCGCGCGCGGCCCGCGCCCGGACGCGCGAAGGCCCCGCGCACCCCTCGGTGGGGGTGGGCGGGGCCTTGGTGCGCGGGGCGTGCCTCGGTGTTACTTGGTGAGGCCGGCCTTGACGGAGCAGACCGGCCAGGCGCCGGGGCCCTGGGAGGCGAGGACCTTCTCGGCGACGTTGATCTGCTGGGCCT
>NZ_JBEZIR010000207.1:0-8137 GCF_040651175.1 Kitasatospora sp. NPDC048540 | reverse complement strand
TTCGACTTCACCCGGCGCAAGGCCGAGGAGCTGGTCTCCGAGGTGGACGGGTACGGCGCCGGGTGCCGGGCCCGCCCCCGCCGGTAGGGTTGGCAGGGTGAGCACCTGCACCACGCTGTCCCGTGAGCTGACCGAGCCACTGGCCGCCACCGCGGCGACCGCCGCCACCTGGCTGCTGGTCGAACAGGCCGGGCCGTGGGGCGCGAAGGCGCTCACCGAGAGCCATCTGGACCCGGAGCTGGGCAGCGCCCTGGACCGGGCCGCGGCGGGCACCGGCGTCCGGGTCGCCCTGATCCGGCGCCCGGGCCGGCACGCCGACGCGCCGCCCGCCCCGCGGCACCAGGTGATCGTCGCGCACACCCGGCCGGGCGCCTCCTGGGTCCGCCGGCTGACCGTCGCCGACCCCGCCGAGCTGCTCGGCCTCGACCTCGCCGCGCTCGGCGCCGGCGACCACGGCGGCCTGGGGGCCGAGCACCGCGGCGACCCGATCGCCCTGGTGTGCACCAACGGCCGCCGCGACCGCTGCTGCGCGCTGCTCGGCCGCCCGCTGGCCGCCGAACTGGCGGGCGCCGGCCTGGGCGAGGTCTGGGAGGTCACCCACCTCGGCGGCCACCGGTTCTCCCCGACCATGCTGGTGCTGCCGTTCGGGTACGCGTACGGACGCCTCAGCGGGGCCGCGGCCAAGGAGGTGCTGACCGCGACGGCGGGCGGGCTCACGGTGCCGGAGTTCTCCCGCGGGCGGTCCTGCTGGGACCGGCCCGGCCAGGCGGCCGAGCAGGCGGTGCGGGAGCTGACCGGCGAGACCGGGGCCGAGGAGCTGACGCTGGTTCAGCGGGTGGACGGCGACGGCCGCTGGGACGTCGAGGTGGCGCACCGGGACGGCCGCCGCTGGCGGGTCGCGGTGACCGCAGGAGCCAGTGAGCCGCCCAGGCCGGAGAGTTGCGGCAAGGCGCCCGGTCGGCCGGTGCGGATGGACGTGGTCGCGGTCGATCCCCTCTGACGGGTCTTCGGCGGATCGGGGCGAAGGGGCGGGTGGCGGGCGGTGATGCCCGGCACCCGCCCTTCGGCATGCCCGGGCAGGGCGGGCGACACGCCCAGCGACACGCCCGACCGAACGTTCCGACGCCTCCACAAACGTGAGACAACCCACAGTGACCGAGCAGTCACGTACATGACATGCTCGGCAGCGAAAGCCAACCGGCTCTGATTCAAAGGAGAACAGTGCCATGATGTCCCGTATCGCAAGTCTGGTGGCAGCAACGGCCGGGATCCTCGCCCTCGCGGCGGGCCCATCCAGCGCCACGGCCCCGGTGGAGCCGTCCTGTCCCACCCTCGCCAACGTCCCCTGCGCCTGGCACCAGCCGACCGGCTCCGGAATCGTCGGCTCGGCCCGGATCAACGCCGCCGGCAGCCAGCTGACCACCCTCCGGGTCGAGGTGAAGATCCAGCGCGCCTGGGGCAGCCCGTGGGAGACGGTGGCCTCGGCCACCCGGATCCAGAGCGGCTCGGTCCAGGTGAGCACCCCGGCCGTCACCACCGAGTTCCTCTCCCAGGTCTGCGCCACCGGGGGCCCGGCCGGACGGCCCGAGCTCCAGGCGACCACCTGCACCAGCCCGCACTGACAGCGGGCCACCCGCACGGGAGTCCGGCCGGCCCGGGCACGGACCCGCCGGCCGGACTCCCACCGCGCCCCCTGCCCAGCGGAGAGGTGCAAGTGTAATGTCACACGGCATGACTCCCTCCCGCCAACTCCCGCTGGCCGCCGCACTGCTCGGCACCGCCGCCCTCCTCGCCGCACCACCCGCCGCCGCTGCTGCTGCGGCCACCCCGGCCGGCTGCCGCACCACCGCCGTGGCGCCCGACCGCGAACAGAGCCGGCTCCAGGACCCCAGGACCGCCGCGCTCACCGCCCGGGCCGGGCTGACCACCTTCACCACCCGGTTCCCGGCGGCCCTGTGCAGCGTCCGCAATCCCGCCGAGGCCGGGCAGTTGATGGACGCGTGGGGCGAGGCGCTCTGGCAGTCCGCCGTCGACCGCGCCCAGGGCCGCCGCCCGGGCGGCGACCTCGCCCAGGGCGACGACCGCCCGCTGTACTGGACCAGGGTCACCATGACCACCCAACTCGCCGCCTGGCAGCCGGACTTCCCGGTCGACCGGGCGGCCCTGCGGACCCGCTTCGAGGACGCCTCGCGCGGCCTGACCGCCAACGGGTTCACCGGCGCACCGGGCGTGCGGCGGATGTTCATCAGCGGCTTCGACCCGTTCGGCCTGGACGGCGACGTCCGCACGGCCAACCCCTCGGGCTCCGCCGCGCTGCGGCTGAACGGCCGCCAGGTCACCCTCGCGGACGGCAGCCGGGCCGAGATCCGCGCCGTCGTCCTGCCGGTCCGGTACGCCGACTTCGACCAGGGCATCGTGGAGCGCGCGTTCGGCCCGCGGATGGCGGCCGGCCCCCGCAGCGCCGACCGGATCACCACCATCAGCCAGGGCTACCCCGGACTGTTCACCCTGGAGGCCTGGGCCGGACGGGCCCGCTCCGCCGACCCGTACCCGGACAACCAGGGCGCGCTCGCCGGCGGCAGCTACGACCACCCGGTGGACGCCCCCGGCCTCGGCCCCGGCCCGGAGTTCATCGCCACCACCCTGCCGACCGACGCGATGACCCACGCCACCCAGACGCCCTACCCCGTCCTGCTGAACACCGAGGTCACCGAGATACCGGCGGGCGGCAGCGGGCCGGTGGACCGCGCCGACGGCCCGACCCCGGGCTCCCGGGCGGTGGCCGGCGGAGGCGGCGGCTACCTCTCCAACGAGGTCGCCTACCGCAGCAACCGGCTCCGGCTGGAACTCGACCCGGCCCTGCCCGGCGGGCATCTGCACACCCCGGTCCTGACCGGTCTGCCGGCCGACCGCGACCGGCTCACCGGCCCCGAGTTCGAGCGCAACGAGAACGAGATCACCGCGGAGATCCTCACCATCCTGACCTCCTGAGCTCCTGAGCTCCCGACCTCCCAGGCCCGCGCGTCCGCGCGTCCGCCCGGGGCCGGCGTGACCGCTACACCGCGCCGGCCCCGGTCAGCGACCTGACCTCCAGCTCCGCGTACGCCTCCGGGTCCGGCTCCTCCCGCGAGGTGAGCGAGCCGACCCAACCCGCCAGGAAGCCCAGCGGGATCGAGACCAGCCCGGGGTTCTCCAGCGGGAACCAGTGGAAGTCCACCCCCGGGAGGACCGAACCCGGAGCGCCGGAGACCACCGGCGAGAAGGCCACCAGCACCACCGCCGGCACCAGCCCGCCGTACACCGACCAGACCGCGCCCCGGCTGGTGAAGCGCCGCCAGAACAGGTTGAACAGCAGGGTGGGCAGATTGGCCGAGGCCGCCACGGCGAACGCGAGGCCGACCAGGAAGGCCACGTTCAGCCGCTGGGCGAACAGGCTGAGCACGATCGCGGCGGCACCGATCACCACCGCGGCCGTCCGGGCCGCCACCAGCTCCTGGCGCTCCGTCACCTCCCGCTCGTCGGGCCGCCGCCAGGCCCGGGCGTACAGGTCGTGCGCAAAGGCGGCCGAGGAGGCCAGGGTCAGCCCGGCCACCACGGCGAGGATGGTGGCGAACGCGATGGCCGAGATCAGGGCGAACAGCACCACACCCGCCGTCGAGCCGGCGCCCCCGCCCAGGTCCAGCGCGAGCAGCGGAACGGCCGTGTTCCCGGCCGGGTTGGCCGCCCGGATGGCCGGTGCGCCGACCAGCGCGCCCGCGCCGAGTCCGAGCACCACCGCCATCAGGTAGAACCCGCCCACCAGGGCGATCACCCAGACCGTCGACCGGCGGGCGGCTCGCGCGGTGGGCACGGTGTAGAAGCGGCTCAGGATGTGCGGCAGCCCCGCCGTGCCCAGGACCAGCGCCAGCCCGAGACTGACGAAGTCGATCCGGCTGGTCGGCCCGCCGCCGTACTTCAGTCCCGGTTCGAGGTAGGCCGCCCCCGCGCCGCTGCGGTGCGCCGCGGAGCGCATCAGCTCCGCCACGTCACCGTGGAAGCGGGCCAGCACCAGCACCGTCAGCAGCACCGAACCGGCCAGCAGCAGCAGCGCCTTGACGATCTGGATCCAGGTGGTGGCGCGCATCCCGCCGACCGTGACGTACACGATCATCAGGGTTCCGACGCCCACGATCGTCCAGGCCTTGGCCGCCCCGGCGCCGGTGCCCAGCAGCAGCGCCACCAGACTGCCGGCCCCCACCATCTGGGCGATCAGGTACAGCAGGCTGACCACCACACTGGCGGCGCCGGTGGCGGCCCTGACCTGCCGTCGCCGCATCCGGACCGCCAGCACGTCGGCCAAGGTGTAGCGGCCGGTGTTCCGGACCAGTTCGGCGACCAGCATCAGCACCAGCAGCCAGGCGACCAGGAAGCCGATGCTGTAGAGCACCCCGTCGTAGCCGTAGAGCGCGATCAGACCGGTGACGCCGAGGAAGGAGGCGGCGGAGAGGTAGTCGCCGCACAGCGCCAGCCCGTTCTGCAGCGGGCCGAAGCCGCGGCCGCCCGCGTAGAAGTCCTCGGCGGCCTGGCCGCGGCGTCCGGCCCAGAGCGTGATCACCAGGGTGACCAGCACGACCACCGCGAACAGCGCCACCGCCAGGCCGTGGTGCCCACTGGTGTCCGCCGTGGCCGCGACGGTCGTCACCTCGGGCGCGGCGGCGGTCGGGGCGAGGGTGCCGCTCACCGCAGCTGGTCCTGGGTGTCCCAGCGCAGCCCGAGGGCGGCGCGGTCCCGCTCGGTCCGGGCGTTGCGGGCGTACAGCCACGTCAACAGGAAGGTGGAGGCGAACTGGAGCAGGCCGAGCACCCAGGCCACGTTCACCGGACCGGCCACCTGGCGGCGCATCAGGTCGGGCGCGGCGGCCTGGGCGCAGACGTAGAGCAGGTACCAGCCGAGGAAGAGCCCGGTGGCGGGGAAGGCGAATCCCCGGTAGCCGCGGCGGATCTGCTGGAAGGCCGGGCTCTGCTGAACCGAGCGGTAGACCTGACCGGCCTCGACGGCGGCGGGGGCCGCGGGGGCCGCGGGGGCCACGACGGATGGCGGCACGGGTCTCGGGGATCTCGGGGACGCGGGCTTCGACGGCGCTGCGGACGGCGCGGGTTCCGGCGGCGCCGGGGTCGGCGCCACCGGCCGTGCTGCGGGGGCGGCGGACGGTCCGATGGCCGGTGTCGTGGGTGCGGCCGACGCCGGAGGTGCGGCCGGCGCCGCGCCGGACCGGGCGGATGCGAACTTTCCGGGCCCGGATCCGGGCCGGGCCGCCGGGAGGCGCCTCCGGGGTCCCGGGCGCCGCGCGGGCCCGGCGGCCCACCAGTCGAACCTCTCCTGCTGTGCCACTGGTACTCCACGGCCGGGACGCTCCGTGCGGGGCGGGCGTCGGGTTCGCCGCCCGGAGGGGGTGCTTCCGGTCGTGCGCTGACGGCACCAGGATCCGCGCTCCCCGGCCCTGCCGGGCCTGGTTGCAGATACGTTCACCCAATCAGGTGAGGGCCAGTCAGATCACGAACTGCGCCGGATTCCGTGCCGGAAGGCGTAGGCCACCGCCTGCGCGCGGTCCCGTACCGCCGTCTTGGCGAACAGGTTGTTGATGTGCGTCTTCACCGTGGCCTGGCTGACGAAGAGCTCCCCGGCGATCTCCGCGTTGGACAGGCCGTCGGCGATCAGGGCCAGCACCTCGGCCTCCCGTACGGTGAGCCCGTCCGGCAGCGCGGCGGGCGGCTGCGACTGCGACTGCGACTGCGACTGCGACTGCGGCACGGGAACCGGCGAAGCCACCGGGTGGCCGGACGGCGTCCCGGGCGCCGGTGCCGCGGGCGTCCCGGAGAGACGGTCCAGCAGCCGCCGCTGGACCTGCGGCGAGAGTGCGCCGGCGCCGGAGCGGACGTCGGCGACGGCCCGGGCGATCTCCTCCGCCCCGGCGTCCTTGGTGAGGTACCCGCGGGCGCCGGCCTGCAGCGCGGGGAAGAGCGAGTCGTCGTCGGCGTAGGTGGTGAGGACCACCACCTCGATGGCCGGATGGGCGGCCCGGATCCGGCGGGTGGCCTCGACGCCGTCGCAGCGCGGCATCCGAAGGTCCATCAGGACCACGTCGGGGGCGAGTTCGGCGACCATCCGGACGGCCTCCTCGCCGTCGCCCGCCGCCCCGACCACCTCGATGCCGGGCAGCAGTCCCAGCAGCATCACGATTCCCTCGCGCACCACCGTCTGGTCGTCCGCGACCAGCACCCTGATGGGCCGCTCCCCGCTCACGCCGGCACCCTCAGCAGCACCCGCCATCCGCCGTCCACCTCGCCCGCCTGCAGTTCTCCGCCGAGCAGTTCGGCCCGCTCGCGCATCCCGAGCAGACCGTACCCGCTGCCGCTGGCGGCCAGCGCGCCGGCCGGGGCGCCGCGCGGCGGACGGCTGTTGCGGACCTCCAGTTCCACCACGTCGGCCAGGTACGCGACCCGGATCCAGACCCGCCCGCCCGGGGCGTGCTTGCGGACGTTGGTGAGCGCCTCCTGTGCGGTCCGCCGCACGGCCAGCCCGGCCTCGGCGGCCAGCGGCCTGGGCGTGCCCTCGACCGAGAGCACGGCCTGCTCGCGCCCGGCCAGCTCCGCCAGGAACTCGCCGACCGGGGTCAGTTCGCCGCGCAGGGCCGACAGTGCCTGCCGGGTCTCGGCCAACCCCTCCTGGGCCATCCGCCGGGCGGCGACCACCCGTTCGCGCACCTGCTCCCGTTCGGCGCCGCCGTCCAGCATCAGCCGGGCCGCCTCCAGGTGGACCAGTTGCGCGGAGAGGCTGTGCGCCAGGACGTCGTGGATCTCCCGGGCGATCCTGGCCCGTTCGGCGAGCGCCGCGGACTCGGCCTCCGCGACCCGGGCGGCCCGCTCCTGCTGGAGCAGCCTGCGCTGGGTGCCACGGGCCTCCGCGTCCAGCCGCAGCAGCCAGCCGAGCAGCCCGAGGCCGCCCGCCGTGGCCATCCCGGCGAGCAGCGGCTCGTCGCCCAGCGCCGCGTAACTGCCGAGCGCGGCCAGTGCGGTGGGCAGCCCGGCGGCCCGCGGCAACCGGATCAGCGCGGTGATCCCGAGCCCGCACCACAGCACCCCGGCGAGGACGTCCGCGCCGCCCTCCTTCGCCAGCGCGGCGATCACGAGCAGCGCCGCGGCTGCGAGCAGCGCGCCCCGGATCCGCCGGCCCCGGGCGGCCCGGAAGAACAACGCGAACAGCACGACGGCCGAGACGATCCAGCCGGCCGCGACCACCGCCGCCCACCCGGTGAACCGGTCGTCGGCGAAGGTGCTGGTGAGCGTCGCCGCGAGCAGGACCAGCCGGCCCACCAGGCCCAGCGCCTGCCGGGGCCGGGTCGGCCGGTCCCCGCCATGGGCGTCGGTCGCCGGCCAGCCGGTCCAGATCTCGTGGTCCACCTCGGGTCCCTCCGGGACGGTGATGCGGGGGTCAGGCCGCTACGTCGTACCTGTGCTCGAGCCGCTGCACCCGCCGGTTCACCACCAGGCCGCGCACCAGCAGCAGTCCGGCCAGCGAGAGCAGCAGCGCGCTGCTGCTCTGGTGCACGTGCAGGGCCACGCCCAGCCCGTACCAGCCGAGCCGCAGCACAATCATGCCGACCCAGGCGGCGACGGTCGCCTTGGTGCCCTTGGCCCAGACCGAGCCGTCGGCCTCGCGCCACAGCCTGACGGTCCAGCCCCAGACGCAACCCATCGCCAGGACCGTCGCCACGGAGGCGGCCAACAGGCCGGCCGCGGCCGCCCGGTGGGCCGGGTCGACCAGCTGCGGGTCCCGTACCGCGAGGACCGCCAGCACCACCGGGAGCACCCACAGGCGCCGGTCGGTGTCGACCTTGCGCGCACGCAACTGCCTGGTCACCACCAGGGCGATCACCGCGAGGACGACGAGGACGTTGACGAGGCCGCTCATGGCGGATTCTCCGTTCGGACGGGGGTCTGCACTACGTCCTCGACGCTACGGATCCGCGTCGCGCCGGTCCTCGGAGCACGGGTGGAACAGAACGGCGCCGGGCGCGGTCCGGTTCGTGCAGCAGCCGCAGTCCGGCCCGGCGCGCGGCCGTCCGGTCCCGGTCGCCCATCAGCTCGCGGGCGAGCCC
>NZ_JBEZIR010000206.1:0-8888 GCF_040651175.1 Kitasatospora sp. NPDC048540 | reverse complement strand
GCTCATCATGCACACGACACTGGACTCGGCCTGAACGACTCCGTACCCACGAACGGGCGACACCAGATCATCCAGAAATGGACATAACGTCCTCTCAGGTTCATCCGCTACTTCCCGCACCTGCTCATCATCGTGGGCTTCCTCACCGGCGGCGCCATGTGGAACTCCGACGACCCTGCGTCCAGCTTCCCGAACCTCTTCGCACCGATCGCGGTCGTAGCCTTGGGCGTCGCTCTCGCATTCGTGTTCCCCCCGCATGGCCGGCGCCGGCGCCGGCGCGGGTGACGCGAATCGCGAGCGCGCCTGGCCGCAGGTCCAGATCCCCCTTCCCGGGAACCGGGCGAGCCCTGTCCCGCAGCGCGGGACGATTGCCGGCCGACCCTTGAACGCCGTCGTCCCCGCGCGGGACCGTAGAAGGCACCGACCTCGCACGGGGACGACGTCCCGGCCGCGCCGACCGACCGAGGAAAATGCCGCCAAGGGCCCGACCAGCTGGAGCCCGAGATGAGCGATCCAGGCACCTCCGACAACAAGAGGACGGTCGGCGACACCACCTACAGCTGGATCTCAACAGCCGTCGGCGACATCCTCTACGCGACCAGGGCGTCCGGATGGCGCGAGCGACTCCTGATGGGCCCCTCCGTCCGGGAGGTGTTCGCCAGCCTGACGCAGCGTCCCTATACCGATCCCCTGGAGCAGCTCCGCCACGAGCAGCACACCCTCGACCAGGTACGACAGAACGAAGCCGCCCAGCGGGAGCAGGCCCGCGACGCCACCGAAGACCGCGAACTCCAGCGCGCCCTCGACGACGGCACGATCTCCCCGGAGACCTACGTCCGCGGCCTGGCGGACCAGGCCGCCCGGCGCGCGGCCCCGCCGCCCTCACTCCGGCAACGCCTGGACGATCACCGCCTCCTGGCGCGACTCGAACGGGACCTGAGGATCGGCCGAGTCGGCCCGATTCTCGACGCGGCCGGCCGCGAGCGAACTCCGGGCACCGACACTGGAGCGCTCGACGACCTCGAAGCCCACTGGCACGACGACCACACGCGGCCGACCGCCAAGCCACCGCCGCAGTGGACCGAACGCCCGCACGGCCGCTTGTCCCACGCGGACCTCGCCCGGCAGCTTGCCGGGCTGACACAGGCCGTACCGAACCTTCGGAACCAGGCGAAGGCCGCCGAGGTTGCAGCGGCCGCGTTGACGACCGACGCCGCGCAGGGCCGCGGCCCGGCCGCGCGCGCCGTACGTCAAGGCGAACAGGACGCTCGCACCGCTACCCAAGAGGCACGAGACGCTGCCCGCGGCTTCCGGAGCGCCAACGCCCACCTGCGCCGCTCCCTCGCCTTGCACCGAGCCGCAGACGACGCCACCGGCCGATCCGAGGCTGGCTCCGCATACCTGCTCCTTCGCGCAACGACTCCGGCAGCGCAGCGGGACGGCGCCCAGCGACTGCGGGAGCAGGCCGTACGGGCGAAGCTCGAAGCCGACGGTGCACTGGCCCGGGCGACAGCCGCACTGACCCGGGCCCGCGCACTTCGCGCAACGGCGCCGCACCAGCAGTGGGGACCGTCGGCTGCCGGTCGCAGCCTCGAGGCCGCCATCGCATCCGACTTGCACGCCGTTGAGGCACAGTCAGCGGACCTCAGATCATCGGCGGCCAGGCTCCGTACGAAGGCCGATGGACTTCAGGACCGTCTCGATCAGCTCCGGGCGGAGACGGAAGTCAGATCCTCGCTCACCTCGCGTCAGCGCAGAGCCGAAGACCGGGAGCGCGAAGTACAACACCGGCAACGGGCCGTGCAGGGCGAGGCGACCCGCACCGGCCGTCCCGCCGAACGCCATCGGCGCGCCGGCCGCCGCCCGCCGGCACCAGGGCCATCGCCGACCTGATAGGCCGCCGCCTCAGGCTCAAGCAGCGCTGCACCACCGCCCCGGCCGCTGCAACCCGTTCCGGAGCCGGCCGGGAGCAGCGGCCGACCCCGAAGCGCCCACGGCTATCGACCGCGTCGGGGGCGCCGATGCCTAACAGGTCTACTGTTCCCCGCGTGGCCGACAGCCCGACCTACCTTCCACGATGCCGAGGGCACCTGGCTCGAGCTGGTTCTCACCTTCCTGCGCGGTGAGGCGGAGCTCTCTGCTGACACCCAGCGGGTTCTGCCAGGCTCACATCGCCGCCCCGGAGACACCCCGTCAGTGCCCCAATGGGGCTCGACCCCCAGCACGGCACCGCTAGCTTCCACAGCACCACGGCGCCACCGGCCAACCCGGGGCGACGCGGAAGCCTGTCAGGACCGTCGGCCAGGCTGATCCATGCCCGTGGTCGAAGCCCCAGACCCGCCCGAACCCCCGCTGACTTACCGGACGCTGCAGCAGCGTCGGTCAGCGTTCGCCTCCGCCCTACCGGCCCCAGAGAGCGACCGCCGAAGCCCGTGTCCATCTGACCGCGACCACTGGCCTGGGTCTCATCTGTCACAGCGGGGAGCCTGCCGTGTCCGCTGACACTCATCGTTGCCGTGATCCCGAAGCGGGCCCACCGGCACGCGGCGCCGCCGTCCAAGCGGCACCTCCGAACCGCTCGCGGCACCCCGACCACGAGAGTCAGCAGCCAACCACATCACACCCGCACCCGAACCGCAGCCACCGACCCTCACGGGCGACCAGCCGGCCGAAACTGCCACGCGCGCGTCCCGTGAATCCGGACGACATGCCAGCGGGCCGAGACAGCAGGACAGAGATGCAAGAGCTGTCAGCAGCCGGCCAAGCCTCCGGGGAAGCGGACTACGACAAGTCCGAAGCCGGGCATGCCCGAACTCAGGCAGCCCTTGACCCGCCGGAAGCCGCCGCTACGGTGCGCCCCAGCTGAGCCGCCGCGACGGGTGACCCGCGTCGTCCCACGGCGCCCACACCACCCTCCGCCCGCCCAGGCGTTCCCAGCACCAGCACGACCCGCGTCGGGAGCACACCATCCCGAATCCGGACAACCCGGAGTCACGCGACACCCCGAGCCGAATCACACCTCTGAACGGACTTCACCGTGCCCACCCTCCACGGCAAACTCGCCCAACTACTTCGCGCCGTCCTGCCGGAGCGCCCCAGCCATCGCCGCCTGGCAGCGCTGCGCCTGGCGGCACCCCGCCGACCGCGCTCCGAACTGCTGAACGCCGCGTCAGGCACTCTGCCTGGACTTCCCGATGCCGGAACCTACAGGATCGCGGTCCTGCTCAACGTCGCTCTCGGCCCGGGCGGAACGATGATCAACTTCAAGGGCTTCCGAGCGGGGCACGAACTGGCCGTGGCCAGCCCGGCTGAGGGAAGCCCGCTGCTGGTCCTCACGGTTACTGCACCGGACGCCTTGTCCGCCGCCGAGCGAGCCTTCGACGTCGGCAACCACCAGGACACCGACGACATCGGTGTGGCCTGGCCGAGCGACCTGCGCTCCGTATCGGTCGGTGACGTCATGCTCGTTACCAGCCCGTCCGATCACCGGTTCTGCCTCGCCGTGGCGTCCAGGGGCTTCATCCACGTCGATCCTCCGCGGAGAGAGTCCATCGTCGCGCTGGTCGGCAGCTCGGCAACCTCCCGTACCTGACCAGCCCCGCAGAGCCGTCACTACGGCTCCGAGCGGGGCCCGTCGAGCCACCCCGGAGGACACTGTTCACCTTCGAATCACCCGCGACGAACAGGCCCTGGCCCGCAGATGTCACGAACGCCGAGGTGAGCAACGGCCAAGAGGGGATCCTCTTCACCCTGTAGCGCCGCCCGCACCGAACTCCCGGACCACGCTCCCCCAGGAAACCACCCCGCCGCCTCGGTCCTGCGCCGAGGCGGCGAAGCCCGTTCACCTTCCACGAGGCTTCAACCGTCGGGTCCTCACCGCCGCTGTCCTGCCAGGCCGGCACGCGGGCGCCAGCAGCTCTCCGCCTCGCCGGACATCCCACCGTTCGCGTGCTCCCTCCACCTGACCACCCTCTCCCGGCAACGCGCTCGCGCTGCCACACCACCGGCCAGCCGCCGACCATGCAGGTCCACCGCCTTGTGCGGGGCCGATCGTCCCCGGCAACGTGGCCAACTGACTGCCCGATCCCTCCCGCAGCGGGCGGTCCGGCGACGACACTCCCGGTCAAGCCCGTGGCGAGCGTCAGCCGACCAAGCGCTTCGGACATGGGGTTGACCGGCCTCAAGATCGACATAGCTTCTCGGCCTGACCGCCCGGTGACAACGCCCCGGCGCGGATTCATTCCGTTCACCCCAGGCTTGGAGAAGCACTGTGCAACGCCACCCTGCCCACGTCGGTTCCGGAACCGACCTGCCCCCTCACCTCACGTCCTCACCGGTACAGCTACGGGCCGCAACCCTCGCCGACTTCGAGGCCATCACAGATCTGATCGGCCACATCGACCTCAAGCGCCGGACCGATGACATCGGACCGATCTTCGAACTCATTCGGACGGCTCTGGCGACCGGCCAGGGCGGAACGGGCCCATTCACCCACGGCTCACTCCACTTCGTCGTAGCCGAGCACGCCGACCACAGCGGAGCGATCGGCCTGGTCCGGTGCGGGGTGGCGTCCTGGACGGCGTCACTCGCAGTCCCCAGCCCCATCCGAAACCGCCTCTACTCCCGCATCGGGAACATCCAAGAGCTCGCCGTCGCCCCGGAACACCGAGGCAGGGGCATCGCCCACGCGCTGCTGCACCGAGCCGAGGCGGACCACCGCGCAGCCGGGTACGACGCCATAGTCCTGAGGCACCAGCGCGAGCAGACCTCCTTCTACACGCAGGCGGGCTACACCAGCGGCAGCAGGCTGACCCTGCTGCTGCCCGGCGGACTCGGCAGGGTATCCGTACCGGGAGCGGGCTGGCGCTGGGCCGTCAAACCCCTGGTCCCTCCCGTCTCGGTGGTCGACATACACGGCAGCCCGGCACTGACCGGCCTTCTCAGCCCACGTGATCCTGCCTGAGACCCGCCCCGCGCAGCGCCCTCGGGAAAGCCCTTCCCAGGGCGCTGACGGCCGCCGGGCTCACGGCCCGAGGCGAGTTGAAGTCCGGTCTTGACCGGCCCCCGGCCACCCCTAGCGTGTGTCCAGCTCGGTCGGTCCGGCCGCAACGAGTCCGATGTCGGGGTCCGCCGAGCTCCTCTTCCGCTTGCTACGGCCCGGACGCTGCCACCTCGCCTCTCCCGGTACCACCGGGGCCTGGCCCCGCCACTGCGGCGCTCCACCACTCCTGCCCCGGACCGGCCGTTCGACGAGCTTCCCCATTTCCACGGAGGCACCATGTTCAGCCCCGCCACTGCCTACGCCCTGGTCGCCGGACTCGGCATCCATGCCAGGGACTTCCGACCGCTCACCGAGCTCGGCACCCCGACGAGCAACGGGCTCGGCTACACCTTCGCCCGCTCCGACGGCAGTTTCGGCAGCGTCACCGCCGCCGGCGTCCTGCTGGCCCCCGTCCACGACAGCCGGCAGCGTGCGGAGGCAGTGCTGACCTGGTGGCCGCGAAGCCGGGCCACCCGCAAGACCGAGCACCCACCGGCCGACTGCGCGGCATGCTGCGCGATCGGCACCTGGTGCGCGGACAACGACCGCGACACCTTCCACGAGCACCCGACGGACCCCCGGCTGACTGCCCACCACACTGGCCGCCTGCCGGCCGAGGGACCCGCCGACGTCCAGCAGCTCGTCGGCTACAACACGGCGCTCCTCGCACGCTTCATTCGAGCGGGGCGGCGACCCGGAGCCGCAGCGAGCCACCCCCGGGTCTGAGCCTGTACATGCGGTGGTGACGGATCGGAAGACCTTGACCGCGCCGCTCTTGGCCTGGCTGCCGAACGCTCACAATCCGGCCCGCTCGGGCGCGCGACTCCGCGGCCCGACAAGCAGCCCGCCGCAGGAATCCTGCTTCCAGCGGCTGCCTGCGATCCCGGCGCCTCGCGGCCAGCGCCCGGACGGGCCGACCCGGCCGAAGTCTGCCGAAGTGTTCCGCCCCATGGGTTGACGGGCTCTCTGCCAGCCCTAGTTTGCGGCCTGTTCCTGCCCGTACCGCCGCGACGTTCCCCGGCTGACGGCGCCACCGGCACCCGCTCGCCGCCTCCCGCCGCAGCATGCGCGGTTCTGCTGCTCCGCACCCCGCGCTTCCCGGTCCAAGAGAGCGCGGATCAGCCACCAGCCCCGACCGTGCGTCACACACATCCGATTTCCCTGTCCGTCAGGAGACCGAAACATGCGAATCGCCGTCCTGGAGCTGCCCCTCACCCGCCAGTGGTTCGTTGAAGCACACCGCAGCAGCTTCCGCGACACACGCCAGTACAGCCTCGGCCTTGCCCGGCGTGACAGGCCGGGCCCTTCCGACGCCCTGAGCGTCGTGATCACCCTCCACCCAGGTGACCTCCTCGCCGAGCTCCCGCCGACCACGGTGCAGCATCGGCCGCCGCTGGCCACCCGGATCGCCTCCCGCCGCAACCGTCGCGCCCTGCGCAAGCCAGCCGTTCTGATCGGTCTGTGGGAGGTCTCCCTCACCCGACTCGACGGCATCCGTGGCATACGCCTGGAACGCCAGACGGAACCATGCTGTGCCTTGCACAACCCGACCGACGGCTCCGCGATCCCGTCGGACACGACACCGTGCGCCTGCCCCCGCCACCTGCCAACATTCAGCCTCAACCTGCACCGCCCCTCCCACTACGGAAGGTTCACCTTCTGACCGACCGGCGACCAAGGCGCGGAGGCCGGCCCCGCCCGCTCCCGGAGCCCGCCCTCGGGCTGCAGGCAGCCGCGGCAGCCGGGTAGCGGCGGACAGTCCAAGCGCTCGCGCCATCCCGGACCGCGGCCCCGAACCGGGGGCGGTCGCGCTTGGCCTCCCGCCACAACGGGTTGACTGCGACCGCCTGCCCGACCACAAGGCAGTTGCCCCCGTCGCCGTCGGCCGACGAGCCCGCCGCCCGAACCTGCCCCCGGCCGGGCCGTCCAGCCCGCCGGGCCGCACCCCGCCGATCCGCCAACCAGGAAGGGATGGCTCAGCGCCGCCGGGCACGGTGCCCGGCCCCCGCCCCGGCCCGGACCCCGATGGGGTGTTTGCCTGCCCGCCGACAGCCGCTTGACCGGGCATTGACCGCCGGCTCGCCACGCGTACCGTCCGGCCCATCGAGACCGGCCATCAGCCGCGGTCGCGCCGACGACAGTGCGCCGACGTCCCGCCGCCCCCCGGGTGCCGCACGTTCACCAGCTGCAGCAGCCAGGCCCTCAAGGGCACGGGCTGTTCCTCACATCCGGCCCCCGGCCCGCCACAGGTCTCCCCACCACTACAGGCCGGGAGCCACATGCCCACACCCACACCCGCAGCCCGCGCGGCGGGCGGCGAAGACCTTCCCCTGTTCGATCTGACCGCCGACGGCACCAGTCAGGCCCTAACCACCCCCACACCCACCCACGACGACCTTCTCGTCCTCGACGACGCCGAACTCACCGCCGTCCTCGACTCCCTCACCACCGCCCAACGCGACCAACTCGCAGCCCCTTACCCCGCACGCTGGCTCTACCCGCCCGAGCCCGGCGACCCACCCCGCCAGGTGAACGTGTGCGCCGGCTGCGGCGGCGGCTGCGCCGGACTGCGCCTGGTCCTCGACGCCGCCATCGATGCCGTGTGCATCGAGCTGATGGCCAACCCCTCAGCCACCAGCACTGCCGCCGGATGCACTGTCATCCAGCAGGACATCAGAACGCTCGACCCCCGCCATCCAGGCCTGCGCTTCACCCGCCGCGTCATGTGCACGATGCCGTGCATCGACTGGACCCGCGCCGGCCTCGGAGCCGGCCGCGATGCCAAGAACCTGGAGATCCTCCTCGACGCGATCGACCAGGTCGCCGCCCACATGGGAAATGTCTGGGTGGACGGGTCGGAGATGTGCGACCACGACGACCCAGCCGACTGTGACGATGCGTGCGACGACCACATGATCGAGCCGTCCGGCGTCCCCATCACCGAACTGTGGGCGCTGGTCGACGACATGACCGCCCAGACGGCCGGACTCATGCTCGCCCCGGTCCTGTGGATCCTGGGTCTGCGGTCCATCGGCGCACCCATCGAATCGATCGTCATCGAGCAGAGCTCCGCGCTGCCCGAGACCGTCCAGGAATACATCCAGACCGAGCTGTGGACGGCCGGATGTGAGTTCGTCCAGTGGCAGGACCTGGACGCTGCCCACTTCGGCTCCGCCAGCAACCGCAACCGCGCCATCATGTCCGCACACTGGTACCGCCGTCCCGGCCCGATCACCATCCCGGAAATCCGCACCAACGCGGCGCTCGCGCTCGGCTGGCCGACGGACACCCGCATCAACACCCGCGGCAACCGTACGACCAGCGGGGGCAATGTGTTTTCCCTCGACCGCACCATTCCCGCCGTCACGAGCAAGATCCGTGGCTGGTACTGCCAGGCGACCGGCCGCCGCTTCACCATCCCCGAAGTCTGCGTCCTGGTCGGACTACCCGGCGACTACCCGGTCACCGGTTCCCGCACCAGTCAGTGCCAGCAGCTCGGCGACATCTTCAGCCCACTGGTGGCAGCTGCGGCCTGGGGAACTCTGCTCGGCCTGCCCTGGCCCGACCTGCTCCGTGCCTACCTCGCCAGGATCTACCCCACCGTCCACGGCCGGCCCGACCTCGCAGCTGTCCTGTTCAAAGCCCGCCGCCGCCCCACGCGGGTGATCACCGACGTCGAGATCCGCCGCTACTTCCTCTCCGATCGCCCGCGCCTGCGGGTCCTGGCTCCCGCCCGCCAGGAGCCTGACCCTGTGAGCTGACGACAGCCGCCCGTGCGCGGCCGCCCCCCCCGGCGGGCGCGCCCCCCCGCGACACCACCAGGGGGGCCGCCCACCCCGCCGCCCCT
>NZ_JBEZIR010000205.1:0-9734 GCF_040651175.1 Kitasatospora sp. NPDC048540 | reverse complement strand
GCAGGCCTCGGCCTGCGACAGCGCCCGCTGCAGGGCCCGGCGGGCCTGGAGGCGGTCGCCGGCGTGTGCGGCGGCGAGCCCGAGCTCGTAATGGGCGCGGGCCGACTCCAGTCGGGCCGGGGACCGCTCCAACACGATGGTGGCCCGGTGCAGCAGGGCGAGGCCCTCGCGGCCGCCGGTGGCCACGGCCAGGCAGCGTGATGCCAGTCCTATCGCTCTGTCGGTGCCCCATCGGTGGGCGGCTTCCAGTTCGTCGGTGGCCAGGCGCAGGGCGTCACTGCGTTGTCCCAGGGCCAGGTGTGCCAGTGCGGCCTGGGATCGCCACGGTGCCATCGCGAGGTTGGTGACCTGGGCGGCTTTCTCCTGTGCGCCGTACTCCAGCAGGACGGCGAGGGCGGTGGTGGGGTTGCCCTGCTCGCTGTGGAGGCGGGCGCGGGCCAGCTGCAGGGGCCCCTGCCACACCCAGCCCGCCTGCGCCATGCCGGGATCCGGGAGCAGCGCCGTGGCCGCCGCGGCCAGATCGCCGCGCTCGATGGAGGATGCGGCCAGCTGGGTTGCCAGCATCGTGCGTACCCGGGCATCTGTTCCTTCTACGGGGGTGGAGCCGGGGTGTCCGAGGTCCGGGGTGAGGCCGAGCTGGTGACCCCGGCGGGCCCGGAGGTTCAACTGCCCCACCAAGGCACCGGACAGCGCGCCGAAGGAACCCGTTCGCGCGCACATGTTGGCGATCTGCTGGAAGCGCACGGCCGCGTCGTCGAGGCGGTCGGTTGCCGCATACCTCCATGCGGTGATGCCGAGGAGTGTCCCGGTCGGCTCTGCCGGGCCCTGGTGTGCCCGGTCGAGGAGGTCGTCGGTGGCTGCCGCGCTGATGTCGCCGGTGAGGCACGCCAGGGCGACCAGGGCGGCGCACTGGCCGGGGGTGTTCCCGGCCGGCTTGTGGTCCCTCAGCCGATCGGCCCAGGACCGGGCCACCGGCAGCGTGGACAGCTGCTCGGAACCGATCATCACGATCTGGGCCTGCAGGTGCCAGGACAGTTCACGGCCGGACCCGCCGTCACCGGTCTGCGCCAGCTCCGCCACGGCTTGCTCGAGGACGTCGACGGCGCGCGCGTGCCGGTTCTGGTAGTGCAGAGCGGTCGCCAGCGCCTGGGCCGTCCGGGCCCGGGCGAACGGATCCGTCAACGCGGCACGCGCCTGTGCCAGATGGTGGGCGGCCGTGGTGAGGTCCACCGGCAGCGCGCCCATTCCCAACTCCATCAACAGCGGTGCTCGCTGCTCGACCGTCATCGGCTCGCGCAGCGCCCGGCGCAGATACCTCATGACGCTCTGCGGAGCGCCTCGGTCACGGGCGGTGCGGGCCGCCTCCCGCAGCACCTCCACCCGCCACGGCCGCCCGTCGCCGGGTTCGGCCAGCAGGAGATGCCCGGCCACCACATCCCCGTGCGCGCCGTCGGCCCGCAGCAGTTCGGCTGCCCGGGCGTGCCCGGCCGCCAGCTCCGCCGCACTCATCACCGTCTCGGCGATCGCGGCACGCACCAGCGGATGACTGAAGCACCCTCCCGCACCCAAGGGCGCCGCCCCGGTCACGTCCAGGGCCAGCACTCCGATCTGCTGCAAAGACCGGGCGTGGCGACGGACCTGCGTCTCCTCCACGCCCGCCAGCGCCGCGGCGATCCGCCACGCAGCCCCGTGCCCCAGAACGACCAGTGCCCGGGCCAGACGCCGGACCGGCTCGGATTGGTGCGCAAGCCGCTCGACCACGGTGGCGGCCAGCACCCGGCCCCGGAACTCCTCCACCAGGTGTGCCTGGCCGGCCACGGGCTCGACCCCGCTGTCCGCCAAGGTCCGCAGCAGCTCGCCGAGCAGCAGCGGATTACCCCCGGACGCCTCGGCGCAGGCAACGGCGAACCTCGGCTCCACCTGGCCCCCCAGCCGCGCCCGCACCATCGTGGACACGCCGGCCGTCGTCAGTGGCGGCAAGTCGACCTGTTCACTGCCACTTCGCGCCGCGATCTGTTCCAGCACCAGCCCCGCTTGGGTATCACCGTCGGGGCGCGCCGCAACCACCAGTACCAGCGGCAAGTCCTGCAACCGGCGGGCCAGGTACTCCAACCAGCGGACCGACGGGCCGTCGGCCCAGTGCGCGTCGTCGACCACCAGGGCGAGCGGACCGTCGTCGGTGACGTGGACCATCAGCCAGTACAAGCCGTGCAGGACACCCATCGAATCAGCCGACGGCCCCGACCCCGCCGGCTCGGCATCCAGCCGCAAAGCGTACGACGCCGGCTCGGCCGGGCCGGACAGCAACCGCTCCCGCCCCACCACGCCCGCCCGGGCCAGCAGCGGCTCCACCAGCTGCCGCAGCACCGCGAACGCGAAGTCCTGCTCCAGCAGCCCGCCACCCGCCCACACCACCGGCATCCCCCGCCCCCGCTCGGCCTCCGCCCAGGCACCCACCAACGAGGTCTTCCCCATACCCGCGCCCGCCCGGACCAGCACCACCGAACCGCGACCCTCACGTGCCGCGACCGCGGCACGCTCCAGCGCCGCCAACTGGCCACCGCGGTCCAGCAGGCCCGCCCCCACCCCGCCGTCATCGGCAACCAACCCCCGGGGACGACCCGAACGCCCGACCCGAAGAAGCAACGCCGCATCGGTGCCGGTGAGCCCCAACGCCGTCACCAACGCTTCAACCGTGTGATGCTGCGGCCGCTGCCGACGACCCCGTTCCAGATCCCTGACCGACCGGGAAGTCAACCCAGCCGCCTCGGCCAGCTCCTCCTGCGTCAGCCCTGCCCTCCGTCGCAATCCCAGCAGCATCTCACCGAACGTGGTCACCGGGCCACCCCCGCAACCCCGACCCCGACCCCGCCACCACACCCAGGAACGCACACCCGGCCACCGGACCGGACAACGAACACGGCCGCGAACGCACAACCGGTACACCTACGATCCAACACGGCGCTACCGACGATCCTGCACTCCTCGCCCGGGCCGACGACGACCGGCACCGGCGGGCCCACATCACGAACGGCCGACCGACGGGCGGTGGTGCCCGCAACGCGAGCAACACTCTCCACCACGGCGCCACCTCCACGCGAAGGCCACCGGCCCGCGTCGTGAAGGCCCCACCCCGAGCCGGCATACACGACAGCGAGACGGTCGTGGATCCTGCCCGGGCACTCATACCGGAACGTCATGGCCTCCCCTTTCATCGCCGATTGTTGACAAGATCAACGGTAGGAAGGACGGCCACCACCGACCATGAGGACAGCCGGTGTCCCAAGGTGGGGACCACCCCCGGAACACACCACCCACCACACCCGACACCAACCACCCGAACTGATCAGCCGCCAGCCCACCGAGGAGGCCGGGGCCGAACTCAGGAACCTGGCCGACACCCACCCCCACCTGCGCCTTCGCGGGGCAGGCCCGCCAACCCGACAAAACGAGAGGCCAGACGGGCTGCGCTGATCGAGCTGATCAAGTACTTCTCACCCGCTCCGGCGGCACGTACGGCCCGCCCAGGATCACGCTCGACCTGTGGGCCGAGGGCAGGCACGTGTCCGTGCACACCGTCGCCGAGACCATGGCCGAGCAAGGCTGGTACGGTCGCGAGCCGAAGAAGCGCAGGTCGCCGACCCGGCAGGGCAGACGGAAGGCCGCCCGCGACCTGGTCCACCGGCACTTCGACGCGGTCTCGCCCGACGTGCTGTGGTGCGGTGACGGCCCGCAGGACAGCAGCAGGGCCTTCGCCGACGCCTGCCGCCGGGCCGGCGTCCGCCAGTCGATGAGCACCGTCGGGCCCAGCGCCGACAACGCGCTCGGGTCCGTCAGGCCAGGCCTGCACGCAGTCGCACGGCGCAGGGCCCCGGGTGGGCGGATGGCCACCTCGCCGGGCCGGGGCGGCCGACAGCCGCAACGCCCGTACGGGAGGACGGCCTCGAACAGGACCCCGCCGGCCGGGGACCCGACCGGGCCTGCGTGCCGGGCGGGCGGGTGTGCGGCTCAGGCGGGCCCGGCGCCGTCGGCGATCCAGAGGGGGCTGCCGATCACCACCAGGTCGGCCCTGTGCGCGCCCCGTCCTCACGGGGCCGGGATGGTAGGCGTAGATGAGCGTCCCGACCTCCCTGCGGGCCGGCGTGGACCGGCTCTCGTGCCACTGGTGGGACAAGGCGGCGAGGTCGGCCAGGCAGTCGGTCACGCCGGGGAGCGCAAGCGCCTCGATCGCGACTCCATCGGTCTCGGGGTGGTCCACCGCGAGGAGTTCCAGGGCGCACACCGCGTCGGGTGGACCACCTGCGTGGCGGGCTACGGCAGTGCGGCGTGGCCGGGCGCACGTTGGCGGGCGGCGCCGAACAGAGCCCGGCCCACGGTCAGGGACAACAGTCGGCCGACCCCGGTGCGGAGCGCGAGCCGCGGATCCGCCTCTCAGACGGACGCCGGTACGGGCCCGGGCTCCTAGACCTCGACGTACCCGACAACCACGATCGTTTGACGGACCGTGACGTGGTAGATGACCCGTACACCGTCGATGTCGTCGCGGTAGTCGCGCAGCCGGCCGCCGCCCTCGATCGGGTGGCCGATGTCGGGCCGCACGGAGATGGCGACCAGGGCGCGGTCCAGGCGGTGGGTCTGGGCCGCGGTCAGCTTCTCGAGCTGAAGGGCGGCGAGGTCGGAGAAGGCGACGTCGGCACGGCGCGGGGTTTCAGGCGACACGCTGCTCAGTCTGCCCGTTCGCCAGCTCGGCGAGGTGGCGTTCGCGCAACTCCTCCCACGGCGTGCAGTCCTCGGGGTCGGGCAGGCCGTTGGCGGCGACGTCCTCCAGGAACGCGGCCAGCTGCTCGGCCCGGCCGCGTTCCTCCCGGGCCAGGGCGCGCAGCGCGTCGGCGCCCTCGGGGGCGAGTTGTTCGCGGCCGCTGTCGTTCGACGTCATCACGCTCTCCGTCCGGCCCCCGGTGGTCTGGGCCCGGGAGTTCACTCCCCCACGGTAGCCGGAAACGCGCTATCCGGGACCGTGGTCGACCGAAGTCGAATTGAGCGCGACCGCCGGTCCCTTCGCGCGGCGCAGCGACGGCGGGCCCGCGCCCGCCCGGTCCGCCGGTGAGCAGCACACAGGCCGGGCGTCGGGCGGCCGGCACACGGGGGGCGGTCGGGCTCGGGATCGGCCCGACCGCACCTGCAATTTCGTCTTTCGGCCTTCCTGGCCCGGTACGCCGCCTGCCGACATGCAGAACAGCAGTACATCGCGTCACGGCGGTGGCCGTGCCCGCGGGCGAAGCGGCGGCGCAGGCCGGGCAGCGCACCACATGCTCGGTCTCGATGCCCTGGGTGAACCAGAGGCCGATGGCGACAGTCTCAAGGAGGTGGCCCCGACGACGTCGGGCCATCGCCTTGCACGCCGCCGAGCAGAACCGGGCGTCGCTTCGCGCAGTCGCCCGCAGCGGTCCCCAGCAGTACGCGCACCGGCGCACCCAGCCAGCCAGCCAGCCAGCCATGGTTCCACCGTACGGCGGCCGCACGCCTCATGTGCCGATCATGTCCCTGAAATGGGAAAACAGATGCTCCACCGTGGATGCGCGTGCGGCAGCGCCGCGGGCGCGGGCCCGCGATCCGTACGGACGTGGTGCCCGCGGCGCCGTGCGTGCGGCCGCGGGTCCGGGCCGCCCGATGGGTGGGAATGTCCGACAATGCGCCGGGTATCCGCAGTGGGGGCCGTACATTCGGCTGCTACGAGCGGTAACTGACGATCCGGTGGGAGTGATTGTGGCAAACCCCAGCACGTTCGGCACGGACAGCAGTGTGGGATCGACGGTTGCACTGCTGGAGGCGAAGCTGCCCGCCGTGCGCGAGCGCCGCCGCGAGCTGGAGGAGCAGCTCGCGGCCGTCATCGCGCAGGAGAGCGCTCCGGCTCGCCCTGGCCTGGTGCTCCATCGAGCTAGTGGCAGCCGCCCGCGCTCGCCGTACTGTGCCGCAGCACCGAGGTGCGCCGCCGCCACGCGACCGCGCTCCTGCCCCTGTGCCGCGACCTGGCGGCCCTCGGGCGGGTCGTGCCCCGCTCTGTGGTGTAGCCGATCACTCGGTGGGCGTGTTGGGTAGTGCGGGGCGCTTCGGGGAGCTCGGCCAAGTAGAGCTGGTTGCCTTCGGGCAGGTAGCGGCGGGGGAAGGCGATCCACTCGTCGTGGAGCTCGAAGAGCACGGCGGTGACCAGCCGCAGGAGCGCGTCGTCGTTCGGGAAGACCTGGACGACATCGGTGCGGCGCTTGATCTCGCGGTTGATCCGTTCCAGCGGGTTGGTGGACTGGATCTTCTTCCAATGTCGTTCCGGGAAGGGCGCGAAGGCGGTCAGGTCGTCCTTCGCTCGGCGACAGCGAGACCGAGGTGTTCTGGAGCGATTTCCTGCGCTCATTGTGCGAACGCGGCCTGGTCGGCGTCCGACTCGTGATCGGCGACCACCACCTGGGGCTGGTCAAGGCCATCCGCAGGGTCATGCTCGGAGCCGCCTACCAACGATGCAGGGTTCATTTCCTGCGCAACGTGTTCAGCGTGGTCAACAAGGAGGCGGCGAGCTGGTCGCCACGACGATCCGCACGATCTCCGCCCAGCCCACCGCCGAGGCGGTCCGCACCCAGCTCGACACCGTCGTCGGCATGCGTCGACCGAGCGCGTGGACACGCCGTGGACGTAGGCCTCCGTGATGACCGCGTACAGGGCCTGGTCGATGCGGCGGCGCCGCTCCAGCAGCGCGGGGAAGAAGCTGCCCGACCGCAGCTTGGGGATGGCCGGGTCCAGGTCGCCGGCCGCTGTGGTCAGCGTCTTGTCCCGGTGCCCGTTGCGGAACGTGGTGCGGGCCTCGGTGTGCTCGTTCCACTGGGCGCCGATCCTTGCAGTGGCCTCGGCCTCGATCAACTCCTGGAGCATCCGCTCAGCCACACCGCGGACGAGTTCCAGGCCGTCTGCCGAACGTAGTGACTCCAGCAGGCGTAGTAGATCAGACTGAGAAAGGGCCACCGTGCGTCTCCTTCGTTGAACTGGCCTTTCAATTCGAAGAGTTGCGCGGTGGCTGACTCATGCTCAGGGAGTGCGGGGCCCTCGTGGGTGTGCGCCCCAGGAGCGATCCCGCGCACGCCTCACCTGTGATCGGCTACACCACACAGCGGGACGCCATCCTCAGGTGCCACGCCAGCTCACCGAACCTGCACTCGACGGCCCTTGTCCACGCTGCCTACTACGACGGCGGATCGATGCCGAATCACCGCACCACATTGCCAACTGAGTGACAACGGATTCGGGCGCACCCGACTGCGGGGCGCGCGGACTCGTCATCCGCTGCACCCTGGCAGCCCGCGCACGGAATGAGCCCTTTCCCGCTCTCGGCGATCAGGGTGCCCCAACCGCGGCACGCCTGGCAGTTGGCAGCCGACTTGACGTCCACCGCGTACTTGGGTGCCACACAGGAAAGGTTTCCCATCGAAATCATCCTCCACCCGACCCGCCGTTCCGATGATCCGGGCCGATACCGGGGCCAACGCGGATCGAACGTCGTTCGGCAATCATGGCCGCTGCGTCTGTATCATCGCGCTCCAGTGTCGGCGGCTGGCTGAGAAGGCCAGGGCGATCGACCTCGGGGCACGATTCGAATTCCTCGATTCTGCTTTCCGCACCGCCGTCCCGGAACCTGCCGACGGCCCACCTGCAGGATGACGTCGGGTGGTCCGATCGGTTGGCACCGGTCGCAGTGCCGGCGGCGCTGGCGAGGCGTGCAGAACGGGCGAAGGAGAAATCCCGGGCGAGGTGGACGGTTCCCGCCCACCAGCGCTACGGTTCGGGAGATCGACAGTGCGGTCTTCCGGGTCGAGGGTGACCGCATCGTGGAGCACTGGATCCAGATCGACTGGGCGGGACTGAGCGCCCAGTTGCGGGCGGCCAGGGCTAAGGAACAGACGGCATGCGCTGAACTGATATGACGTCAGCAATGCTCCGTGTCAGGATTATCGGTGGAATTTCCCCCCAGTGCGGGCCTGGCCCGTTCAGGACGGCTGGGTCCGGCCACCGGCCGGACGGTCACACAGCAGGCGAGGCCGACCATGGGCATGTCCCCTGGGACGCCAGGACGGCTTGCGTGGCGGTGGTAGAGGTGGAGATGCTTCCGGGGTGGGCTGGAGGAGGCCTCCGGCGGCGGGGCTGCCGATCGCCCCGCCGAGCTGGCGGAGGTGGTGCTGATGACCCCTGATGCCGCGCCGGTCAGCGTGGGTTCGAGGCATCGGGTGGCAATGCCGGCGAGGCGGGGCGGAGACCAGCCCGATGCCGACGCGGGAGACAAGCAGCGAGGTCATGAGCGCCCCCAAGCCAACGACTGGGTTCAGCTGCCGTGCCAGGAACCCGATACCCGCGATCAGCAGGCCGAATCTGAGGGCGGCGAGGGCGCGGGCGCTGGCAGCGTCGGACCTCATCCCGGCGAAGCGGCGCAGAGTGAGGGACAGGGCGGACATGGGGGACGGTCGCAGCTCCGGCCGCCAACGGGCTGCGGCCGACACAGATCCCGGGCGCTCACAGACCTCGCCTGCACCAGAGCCGACCACACGTCGACGTCCCGGTCCGGCGACGGCCCACCACCGAGCTGACCCGAAGGAGAAATCCCTGCGCGAGTCCCGCGCCCGGCTCCGATGCCCGGTCGAACGAGACGTCGCCACCGTCAGACGCCGGCGCGTCTTCCGACACCCTTGCTGCAGTCCCCAGCGGCTCACGTCAGCAGCAAAGCCATCCTCACCCTGGAGAGGCAACGCTGAAAGCGCTCAATGGTATGGATAGTAATGCCGGACGACAGCCGACTGAACTTATCCCAAAAGCCGCACACTTGATCCACTGCGTCGGGCCAGAAATTCTGCCACGTCGGCTCACCCGAGCTACATTAGGCCCACTCGCTTGCCCCAATTCGAACTGTCCTGGGCAACTGGATCCGGGAGCGGAGCACGCCGAAGATGCGGCACAGCAACGTGACCGAGTGGGTGGCCTTCTCCGCCGCGATGAACCGGTGGACCTCGCTCACCGGTCGCTCTCCCGCGCGAAGAAGACCGGCTTTTTTCAGGACCTCGATAGTCTTCTGCTGTTCGAGGTTCTGCCGGCGCAGGCGACGGAGCTCCTCGTGCTCGGCGCCGGGGAGCCAGGTGAGCAACAAGCAGGGAAAGCGGTACTCGGAGGAGTTCAAGCGGGATGCCGTGGCGTTGGCCCGGTCCTCCAGAGCCCGGATTGCCTTCACCGCGGTCAACCCTGTCCTGCTCGACCCAGCTCCGCAGGCCCTCGGGACCCACCCCAGGTCGCGGGCCACCTCGGTGACCGTCTACTTCCTCTGGAACCTCACGTCCCAGTCTCCAGGTGTCCAAGTCCAGGGGGAAGCTTCAGCCCAGGTCGTTGCGCATTCGGGCATGGTCGGCCAGGCGGCGACGAGCTCACACCCGGAACCCCTGGGCTTCCCTGATCCTACGAATGATCAGATCCGGCGCGCTTGAAAGGTAGGCCGAGCTCAGGGCCGATTATCCGTTCGTTCGGGGGATGGGGCTGGGGGTGGGTGGTGTGAGGCTGGCTGTGCGAAGGCTGTCGAGGGGCGCCTGTGTTTCTTGATGGATGCCGAGTTTCACCTATTGATTTTGGGGTTTGTATGTCTGTGCGTGTGTCGGGTGTGGTGGGTTCGCGTCGTCTGGTGGTGGCGGGGGTGTCGGTGGTGGTGGGGGTGT
>NZ_JBEZIR010000204.1:0-9750 GCF_040651175.1 Kitasatospora sp. NPDC048540 | reverse complement strand
CAGGCCCTGATTCCGCTCGTCGAGGCGATCCCACCGATCCGCTCCCGCCGCGGCCCCCGGCGCCGCCGGCCCGGCAGGCTCCACGGCGACAAAGCCTACGACCACCGCTTCATCCGCTCCTACCTGCGACGACGACAGATCGCGACCCGCATCGCACGCCGCGGCATCGAGTCCTCCAGCCGCCTCGGCCGGCACCGCTGGGTGATCGAGCGGACCGTCGCATGGCTGGGCGGCTTCCGTCGGCTCCACCGCCGCTACGAACGCAAAGCCGACCACTTCGCAGCCTTCGCCACCATCGCCGCGGCACTCATCTGCCATCGCCGGCTGGCCAAATGAGATGGCTTCTTAACGTCCACTCGGAACACCAACCAGCAACAACAGCGCGCGAAACCCAACCGACAGACCAGACCGGACACCAGCACAAAGAAGATCCAGCCGATCAACTCGCTGGAGCGGATCAACCGCGAGGTCAAGCGCCGCACCGACGTCGTCCTGGTCTTCCCCGACGACGACACACTCCTGCCACCGGGCACCACCAGCTGTTCGAGATACACAACGATTCGGGACGCGCGACGAACGGACCGTCATCCCCCGGCCGTTGCCGGCCCGGGACCAGCATCGAGCAGCTCCACCCCGACAAACGCGCCCACGATGAACTTCCACCGATTTCACGGCGTTGGCACACGACCACCGCGCGAGACACCGGTGTCCGCGTCCCGGGGGAAGGCTCACTCCCCCGGTTGCCCGGCCGAACGGATGATGTGCGAGCAGGACCGGTACCCGAACATCGACCACAGAAGTGCATCTGACAGAAAAGAAGGTAAAGCAAGATGACGAACGTCGTACTGGTTCACGGCCTGTGGGTTGACGGTTCCAGCTGGACCGAGGTGACCGGCCGTCTCCAGGAGGAGGGGCATGTGGTTACGGCCGTGCAGCTGCCGCTGAGTTCTCTGGAGGATGACGTTGCCGCTGTCCAGCGGGCACTGGCACAGGTCGACGGACCCAGCGTTTTGGTGGGGCATTCCTACGGGGGAATGGTGATCTCCAACGCCGCCGCAGGAGGCCAGAACGTGGCCGCGCTCGTGTACCTTGCCGCCGTCGCACCCGAGGAGGGCGAGGCGGCTGGTGAGATTCTCGGGCGATTCCCTGCCTCACCCGGCCTCGAGGCGGTCGTCGCGGATGCCGAGGGATATGTAAGCCTCGATCGTACGAAGTTCGCCGAGGTCTTTGCCGCCGATGTTCCCGCCGCCAAAGCTGCCGTGATGGCGGCTTCCCAGGGGCCGGCCGCCGGATCGTGCCTGGCCGCGCCCAGCGGGGTGCCCGCGTGGAAGAGCATTCCCAGTACCTATGTGGTGTGTACCCAGGACCGTACCCTCCAGCCTGAGGCGCAGCAGTGGATGGCGGAGCGCATCGGTGCACGCATCGTTCACGTGGACGCCAGCCACTCAGCCGCAGCATCGCAGCCTGCGCAGGTCGTCGACGCGATCGTCCAGGCTTCCCGCTCCTGAGCGCGCCGCTCCCCGCTGTGCCGCCGCATCGAGCCACGGATGCGGCGGCACTCGTATGTCCGGATGTCACGTCCTGCCCAGGGCTGGTACGCGGGCGGGGGCGGCCGGGCCGGCTGGTGATCCGCTCGGCCTGGGGGTTCCGCATCACCGGCCAGTACCTGCCGGGCTTTGTCACCGCGGCCGGTCGTGTCAACGATTCGGCCTCTGCAGGCACTGACGGCGCCGTGGGTCCCACCGTACGGTCTTGAGCCACCGCGCGAGGAGATGCGTGCGCGTCCGCTGTACCGTACCGGTCGTCGTACTGGGTTGGCGACCGAGGTGCCCGTTCCTTCTCTCGGGGGGTGAGGCTGCCCCGGCTGCTGTCGAGCGGCTGTAGGGAGGCAGGGTGACCGTGCTCCCGGTGTCGTCAGTGCCGGAGGCTGCCGAGGAGCGGGGCTGCCAGGGAGTAGGAGGCCGCCGCAGGGCTGGCGCCGCTGGCCGACTCGGATGTGGGGTTGGTGGGCCGCGAGCCAAGGGAACTCGTTCGCCCCGTCGCGCCGCCCAGGACGCATCAGGGGGCTCGACGGGTCGAACTCGGCTGTCACGCGGATCAAGCTGATGATCCTGCGGTCATCAGCGCGCTTCAGCCTGTGGTGGACTTGGCTTTCGCCGCGGAGACGATGAGTTTCGAGACGTCGTCGGGGTGCGAGACAGCCACGGCGTGGGAGGCGTCCACCTCAACAGTGGTGGCCCCCGCACGGTCCGCCATGAACCTCTCGGCCGCAGGCGGAATGGCCTGGTCTCCCTTTGCCACCATGTACCACGAGGGAATATTCTTCCACGCGGCATTCTCGCTCTTGTCACTGAGGCTGTTGCCGTCGATGGGGCGCTGGGTGGCGGCCATGACCGCAGCCTCCTTGGCCTTCACATCAGCGGCGAAGACCGACCTGAACTTGTCCGGACTGATGTAGAGGTCGGTTCCCTGGGTGCCGTCCGGACGGTTGTACGGAATCGGCTTGAGCGACTCGGGGAGCTTGCTTCCGTCATACTTCGAAAGAATGTCGTTGGCGCTCTCCCCCTTCTCCGGAGCAATAGCCGCGATGTAGACGAGGGCCTTCACGTTGGGGTGGTCAACCGCGGCGTTGGTGATGACCTCACCGCCGTAGGAGTGTCCGACCAGAACCACAGGACCTTCGATGCTGGAGAGCACACTGGAGACGTACGAGGAGTCGCCGGCAAGCCCACGGAGCGGGTTGGCCGGTGCGACCACGGGGTACCCGTCCTTCTGAAGCTTCTTGACGACGCCGTCCCAGCCGGACGAGTCCGCGAATGCGCCGTGTACAAGAACGACGGTGGGCTTCCCCGTACCCGGGTCGGAAGGCGATGCGAATGCCGCAGTACTGAGAAGAGCGGTCGATCCCGCGGCCGAAAGAGCCAGCAGGAGGGCCGAGTTTCGAATTTTCATTTTTCCCCTTCACATCGGGTGAATCAGGTCGGCAGCGAGCCGGTCAGCTCATATTGCTGACACCATATGAGCCCGATTCCGAGGGCCCGGCACCCCCCGGTTGGGCACCCGATCGGGGGGCTCCGGCCGTTCGTAGGATTCGCGAGACATCGCGGCCGTCCTTCTCCCACCACCTGTGGGCACGGTGGGGGCCGCGAGCTGCTGCCTCGCCAGGACCCGCCTTCGGGGCGCCGGCAGGCGGGGTCTCTCCGCGGAGGAGTGCTCTACCGCTCCGGAGCACTGTGCGAGTTGACAGCCAAAGGGTTCGTGGTAGCTGAGGATTCGTAGATGTGAACCGAGCCGTGGACGGAGCACACCGGTGTTGCGATCCGCTCACGTCAGACGTGCAGGTCAGCCCAGTTGGTACAGCCCCAGCTGTGCACCCTGGTGCCGTGAGTCGTGGCCAAGGCGTCGATGATGATGTTCCCGCGGCCGTGCTCGTCAGGTGCGCAGCTCGCGACCCACGCGCCCGGCAGTTCAGCCCTGCCTCCGTCGTCCACCTCGACGTGGACGACGTCTCCGGGATCCGGCTGAGCAAGGTGGAGGACCACCGGCGGCTGCGCGTGCTCCACCGCGTTCGTGACGAGTTCGGAGACGACTACGAGTGCTTCGTCCACGCTGGTCTCGTTGACGTCCCAGTCTTCCAGGGCGGCACGTGTGACTTCCCGTGCGGCGCCGGCGGCCTGCTCGTCGTGCGGCAGGACCCACCGGTACGGCTGCTCGGCCGTACCGGGACCGGTCGTCGGCTGCTCAGGTGGTCGATGATCCGAGTACGGGGAGCAGCGAGTGTCGTTGGAACGCATGGCGTCACTTTCGAACGGACGGGGTGGTTGCTTGATGTGTCCTTCCCCATAGCCTGCGTGTGCGCGGTGGGGTTGCGGTCATCCGATAGGCGGTTCATCCGGCCCGTTCCCATGGGCCTGCTCCGCTCCCCGCCTGGTCGTCCGGGAGCACGCCAGGTGCGCGGGCGGCGTTGTCGGCCGGTGCCGGTTTCGGCGAACACCGTGCGGTGTGCTGCGGGTTCGTGGTCGGACGGGCAGTCTGCCCGGACGGATGCAGCGATCGGCGCGGAGCGGTTCCCCCGTTCGATCCGTCGATCGGCTGAGAAGGTCGCGCCGCTTCATCCCTTTTGCTGGCGGTATGACTCGCTGGGATGTGGCCTCCGGATTCGGAACCGCCGTTGGCGTGTGCTCTCACGGGCACGGCGCCGCGCGGTCTTCCCGGTCTGTCTGCGCGTGCCGTCACATGCACCTCGACGGCCCGTGCCGGCGGTGGCTGCGGAGCGCGGTCGGGATTGCCGGGAGCCGAGGTATTCGGCTGCGGTGGCGGACGGCCTGGCGCCATGCGTCGCGAGTCCGTCCAACGAGCACTTGCCCTGGAGGGGCGCAATGAGCATGCCCACGAAACCTGCCGTACCGGCCGGTGTGGCAGGAGCCCGACGGTGGATGGGCCTGTCCATTCTGGTCCTGGCGGTACTGCTGCTAGGGGTGGACGCTACCGTTCTCTCTCTGGCACTGCCGTCCATCGGTCACGACCTCAACCCGAGCGGGGCGCAGATCCTGTGGATCGGGGATATCTACTCCTTTGTCCTGGCGGGCTTGTTGATCACGATGGGTTCGCTCGGCGATCGCATCGGACGCAAACGCCTTCTGATCATCGGAAGCATCTGCTTCGGCCTCGCCTCGCTCCTGGCCGCCTTCGCGCCGACCGCGGGCTGGCTGATCGTCGCACGGGCGTTGCTCGGCCTGGCCGGGGCGACCTTGATGCCTTCCACGCTGTCGCTGATCCGGGCGCTGTTCCCGGACGCCCGGGAACGCGCCACGGCGATCGGTATCTGGAGCGCTGCGGCGACGGCCGGAGCCGCGGTCGGTCCTCTGGTGGGCGGGCTGCTGCTGGAGCATTTCTGGTGGGGATCGGTGTTCCTGATCAATGTTCCGATCACCGTCCTGCTGGTCATCGGTGGACGCAGGCTGCTGCCGGAGTCTAAGGATCCTTCTCCTGGCGCCTGGGACGTTCCCAGTGTGCTGCTGTCGATGGTCGGTCTGCTGGGTGTGGTCTACGCGGTGAAGGAGGCGGCGGCGCACGGCGTGCTGCGCTCCGACGTGGCCGTCGCAGGTGCGGTCGGCACAGCGGCGCTCTTCGTCTTCGTCCGGCGCCAACTGCGGCTGCCCGTTCCACTGATGGACATCAGGCTGTTCAAGTCTGTTCGATTCAGCGCGGCGGTCTCCGCCACTCTGCTCTCACTCCTCGGGCTGTCCGGTGTGATCTTCTTCATGTCGCAGTACCTGCAGCTGGTCCGCGGCTACTCCCCCGTGCAGGCCGGGTTGGCGGAACTACCCGCATTCGCCGGTGCTGTGGCCGCGGGGCTCCTGATCGGGCGAGTCATCCGCCGCCGGGGTATGCGTGCCGTTCTGTGCGGTGGGTTGCTGCTCATGGGACTCGGCACCGGTGTCCTCGGCTGGGTGAGCGCCGACACCGATTATCTTCTGCTCGCCGTGGTCTTCCTGATCGTCGGTGTGACGGAAGGAGCCATCTACACGGTCTCCACCGATCTCGTGCTGAGCAGCTCCCCGCCTGACAAGGCCGGTGCTGCCGCCGCGATTTCCGAAACTGCGTACGAGCTCGGCGCTGCGCTCGGCATCGCTCTGGTCGGATCGGCGCTGCTGGCCGTCTTCCGCGGCAGTCTTCAGCTGCCCCCCGGCGTGGACGGTCATTCGGCCGATCTCGCCGGCGAATCGCTCGCCGGCGCCCTGGACGTGGCCGCCGGGCTTCCCACCGCGACAGCGGACGCGTTGGCGGCGCAGGCCCGAACCGCCTTTCAGCACGGCTTGAATGCGGCGGCGCTGATGTCCGGTGCCCTACTGGTACTTGCGGCTCTGGGCACCTGGTGGGCGCTTCGCCGCTCCTGCGCGAAGCACGGCACGGACACGCCCCCCGCACTCACCTCTCCCGTGCGCCTTGATCCGCCGGCCGACGGGGTGCCGTCCAACCGGCCTGACGCGCCGGCCGCCGGGGCACGGAGCAACGCGGTCCGGTCAGTCGACGAACCGCCCGTCCGATCCACTGCATGACTCTCAAGGAGGAACCGAGAATGCTGGAAACGAAATCCAAGATCCGGGTCGTCGTAGGCGACGACCATCCCATCTACCGCGAGGCGCTGGTGCGGCTGCTCTCCACGACTACTACGGTCGTCGCCGAGGCCGGCGACGGGCGCGCGGCACTGACGGCGATCCGGGAACACCGCCCGGACGTTGCAGTATTGGACTACCAGATGCCGATGCTCGACGGTGGCCAGGTCGCGGCGCGTGTGCGGCATGACGGCCTGCCGACCAAGATCATGGTGGTCTCCGCATCGAACGAGCCCTCGGTCGTCTACCGCGCCCTGCAGCAGGGGGTGGTGGGCTACCTGACCAAGTGCTCCGATCCCACGAAGATCCTCGATGGCGTGGAGGCGTGCTCCCGTGGCGAGACGGTCGTGCCCCACGAGTTGACCAGCGGTCTGGTGGAGGAGATCCAGAAACGTGCCGACCAGGTCCGGACGGTGCTGACCGAACGGGAACGCCAGGTCCTCACCATGGTCGCGGACGGTGTGCCGATCTCGCAGATCGCCTCGGTGCTCTTCCTCGCTCCCACGACGGTCAAGGCCGATGTGCAGCGGATCTGCCAGAAGCTCGGCGTCACTGGTCGGGGCGCCATGGTGGCCGAGGCGATGCGCCGCGGCCTGCTGGACTGAGCGCCGGCGAGGCCGAACCGATGATGATCATGTCGTATCGCAACATTACCGAGCACGGGGCCCGGGACACCGGCTATCTGCACGCGCAAGGCCAGTGGGCCCTGCACCTGCAGAACCTCATGCGGCTGGCGTTCGCCGCAGTGCTCGGCGTGGCCATCACCGTGGAGCCGCACCCCGAGCACCGGCCCGTACAGGTCGCCATCGTGGCCGTGTACGGGGTGGCGACGCTGTGGCGGCTCCGGCGTGCGGCCCGACGGCCGCACCAGGGGGCAGGACTGCAGACTCTGCTCCCCCTGGCCGCGGACATCACCGTTGTGGTGGTCCTGCACCTGCTGTCCAGCGGCTCGACGATGCTCCTGAACAGCCTGTTCCTGCTCCTCGCCATCGCGGCTTTCCAGCCCGTGCTGGCCCTGGGCACCCTCAGCATCACCTCCGCCGTCGCCGCCTACACGGGCATGCTGCTCCTCGACACCCGGGTTCAGCACAGCCTGGATGCAGGTCAGGCCTGGGTGCTGTTGATCGTTTTCGTACTCACCGGCTCGCTGTGCCTGCTTCTGTGCACCATCCAGTCCCAACGCGTGACACGCATTGCCAAACTGATCGACGACCGAACCCGGCTGTTGGCAGAAGTCATGCGAAGCGACGAACGAGAACGAGCGCTCTTGGCCGAGCGGCTGCACGACGGTCCGCTGCAGCACGTCCTTGCCACCCATCTCGATCTCCAGCAGGGGTTGTCCGCCGATCCCCGTGCCAGTATCACGCGGGCGAGCTCGAACCTTCTCGAAGTCGCCCGAGGCCTGCGCGAGACGACCCGTGAACTGCATCCGGCCGTCCTGGACACGGTGGGACTCGGCCAGGCCGTGCGGGACCTGGTCGACCTCACAGCCCGCCGTACCGGAATCGCGTCGAGCTGTCACGTCGCTCCCACGGCGCCGAGCGAGCTCGACGCACTCGTGTACGGCGCAGCGCGCGAACTCCTCGCGAACGTCAGCCGTCACTCCGAAGCCACCAGCCTCGTCGTCTCGCTCGCTGTGGACGCGCATACCGAGATGCTGGAACTGGTCGTGGCCGACAACGGTACCGGCACCGATCTGCGGATCCTGGACGAACGCTTGGCTCAGGGCCATATCGGTCTGGCTTCGCAGCGTTTCCGGGCCGAGGCGGCCGGGGGCCGGCTGGCCATCACGTCCAACTGTCCCGGTACGTCGGTCAGCGTCACCGTCCCCTTCATCCCCTCGGGCGCGGGCGGCCGGCCGGGAGACGCGGACGTGGCGTGATCCCTGGTCGGGATCCAGGACCGGACCTACCCCGCCGAGCACAGCCGCGACGAACTCCCGCCGATTTCATGACTGTTGGCGTACCACCACTGCACCACTTCGCGGGACACGACCGGCATGTGCCGGTCCTAGCAGGTGAGGGGGTCGCTGTGGTGTCCGAAAAAGGGCCGAACGGCTGATGGAGGACAGCGGTCGGCGGGTGTCTCATGGAGGGAGAGCCATCGACGGAGTGCCGCCGCTGCGCACGCCACAAGGCCGACCTGCCGGGGAAGAGATGAACGACCAGCCGAAGTATGCGAGCGACGCCGCCGCGCCGTCGGCCGTGCAGGCTTACACCCGCGCACCGGCCCTGGCCCATGAGCTGTACGACCTGCTGCACTGCGTCGCCGCGCTCCACAGGCCCAGTGGGCAGGACCAGGACGAGCGTATCCTCCTCGTCCGTCAGGCCGCCCTTGCAGATAGGTGCAGACTGGCCGACACCTCGTCCGACGACGACGGTGCCGGATGGCTGGCCTGGAGGCTGCACACCTTCGACAAGAGCTTCGACACCAGCCGGGGACCGATACCCGCCAGTGACGAGCGCTGGGACAGGGACCGGTTCGGATACGTTCGCCAGGAGTATCACTGGTGGATCACCCATAATCCGGGCGCCGCCGTCACGGCTCGCTGACCTCTCGGGGAAGGCTTCGCCTACCCGGGGCCCCTGCGGAGGGAGAGCACGAGGAGACGTACCTACCGACCCGCCCACGCTGACCCGTATGGCCGTATGGGCGAGTGTGGGCTGGCCTGTGCCATGGGGAACGAGCAGAGTGGAGTAGGCAAGCTCCGAGGCTCAGGAGGCCCCCGCGATGGCCGCGATGAAGGAAAAAACTACGGTTCTGCTGGCTGATGATCACCCGCTGTATCGCGAGGGCCTGCGTCGCGCCCTGGGGCAGACCGACCGGTTCGAAGTCGTGGCCGAGGCAGGAACCGGCCGTGAGGCTTTGGACGCCATCAAGGAGCACGAGCCGGTCGTGGCCGTCATCGACCTCACCATGCCCGACCTGGACGGGATCGCCGTGGTTCACGCGGTCGCACGGGACGGGCTTCCCACCCGGGTTCTCCTCCTGACAGCGCATGACGACAGTGATCTGCTCTACCGGGCCATCCAGGAAGGGGCTGCGGGATACGTCATCAAGGACGCCCCGCGCGACAAGATCATCCAGGCGATCGCGCAGGTCGCGCGCGGCCAGACGGTGATCCCCGAGGAGCTCGCGGGCGCACTGGCAGGAGAGATCCGCTCCCGCACGGACAGTGATGCTCCCCTGCTCAGCGATCGTGAGCGTGAAGTGCTTCAGCTGTTCTCGGAGGGGATGAGCATTCCCGACGTGGCGAACCAGTTGTTTCTCGCGCCCAGCACGGTCAAGAGCCACACGCAGCGGCTGTACAACAAACTGGGCGTATCCGATCGGGCGGCAGCGGTGGCGGAAGCCATGCGGCGGGGGCTTCTGGAATGACCCCGGCCGCTCTCGACGTGGCGGCGGCTGACCGCCGCAGCCCGCCGCGCCTGCGGCGGCGCCGCCGGACGGCTCACGCAAGAGATGTCACGCAAGGGATGGGAGTGGAGGGAGTCGAACCCTCACGCCCGCGCGGGCGCCGGTACTTGAAGCCGGTGCAGACCACCCAGCGCCCGGGCAGCGCACTGCCCGGGCCGCCCTCGCCGGTCGCCACCAGCCCGGCCGGGCCGCGCAGCCGGACGTTCCAGCCGAC
>NZ_JBEZIR010000203.1:0-10436 GCF_040651175.1 Kitasatospora sp. NPDC048540 | reverse complement strand
TGACTTTTGGCACGCTGTTGAGTTCTCAAGGAACGGACACTTCCTTCGGACCGCCTTCCAGCGGGCCCTCCGGGCGCTTCGTTCTTTCGTGTTCCGAGCTTATCAGATGTTTTCCGGCCGTTTTACCGGCCTTCATTTCCCTGAATTCCCGCTCGGGGGATTTCCTTCGACTTCGCAGTGAAGCTTATCAAAGCTTCGGAGTGCTCAGTCACAAGGGGTTTTCGCTTTGCCGGCCAACATCCGAGTGGATGCGATGCCCAGGCTTGGCGGTGTCGTAGACACTACGCCCGGCCCCGACTGTTGTCCAGTCGGACCCAACCGTTCAAACCTACTAGCCGACCAGGGCCACGTCAATGGATCTGGAGGGATGATCATGACCCTACCAGCTCTGCGGGTCAGGCTGCGACGGGCTGGAGGTCGGGGCGGTCCGACTCCTCGATGTCGCCGAACTCCCCACGGGAGGCGGTGCGACGGCCCAGAACCAGGGCGTAGAGGAGGAACAGGACCTCGGCCACCACGCCGATCGTGATCCGAGCCCAGGTCGGTAGGCCGGACGGGGTGACGAACGCTTCCAGGATGCCGGAGACGAACAGGACCACCGTCAGGCCCAGCGCCATGCCGATGGTGGCCCGGCCCTCCTCGGCGAGGGCGGTGCGGCGGGTGCGCGGGCCGGGGCTGATGATCGTCCAGCCGAGGCGCAGGCCCATTCCGGCCGCGACGAAGACGGCGGTGAGTTCCAGCAGGCCGTGCGGGATGAGCAGGCCGAGGAAGAGATCGAGCCGGCCGGCCGCCGCCATCAGGCCGATGCCGACGCCCAGGTTCGCGATGTTCCCCAGCAGGACCGGGATCACCGGGATGCCGAGCATCACGCCGTAGACCAGGCACTGGGCCGCGATCCAGGCGTTGTTGGTCCACACCTGGGCGGCGAAGGCGCTCGCCGGGTGCTCCGAGTAGTAGGACTCGGCCTCGCCACCGGGCTTGGTCAGCTCGTTGAAGGCCTCCGGGCCCGCGATGCTGTCGCGGACCTCGGGGTGGGTGGCCACCCACCAGGCGATCACCACGGTGAGGGCCAGCGAGAGCAGCGCGATCGGGATCCACCAGTACCGGGCCCGGTACAGCGCGGACGGGAAGCTGACCGCGAAGAAGCGGCCGACATCGCGCCAGGAGGAGTTCCGGGCGCCGGTGACGGCGCCGCGGCCGCGGGCGACCAGCGAGGTGAGCCGGCCCTCCAGAACGGGATCGGGCACGGTCGCCTGGACCTGGGCGAGGTGGCTGGTGGCGCGCTGGTAGAGCGCGATCAGCTCGTCGGCCTCCTCCCCGCTGAGGCGGCGCCGCTTGGCGAGGGTCTCCAGACGCTGCCACTCCGCCTGGTGAGTGGCGACGAAGACGTCCAGATCCATGCGGCTCGCTCCAGTGCTGCGGGGTGACGGCGGGTGCGGGCCGTGGTGAGTGGCGCCCGGGTGCGCCTAGGGCCTGTCCGGCGGATCTTGTCGGATCAGCGCGCGGCGTCGGGCGCCCGTCCGGGCGTGCGCCCGAATCGGCCTCGTACTGGACGTACTTGGGCGATTCGGGCGTGCGTCCGGTCGGGATGATCCGTCGTCGCGCGCCCGGCAAGATCCGCCGGACAGGCCCTAGCTTGCCAGAGGCCGCCGGGCCGTCGGCAGGTGATCCCCGAACCGGCCGCACCGACAGCAGGCGCACCGACAGCGGCCGCGCCGACGGCCAACCGTCCCGAGGCGGGACCAGTCTTCCCGTCACCGGAGCGTCCCCGTACTGTTTGGCGCTGATGCAGCACGGGGGGCTGGGGGCCGTCCGGTTGCCACGAACGGAGCGGGTGGGTGTTGTGAGCGACCTGGTGACAGGTGAGGCGGTCGTCCTGGGGCTGCGGGCCGCGAAGCTGCCCAGCCGGGCGCTGGCCCGTCTGATCGACACCGTGGCCCAGGTGATCGGGTGGATCGTCACGGCGATGGTGGCCATCGCGGTGGCGGGCAACGCCGACGAGGCCGCGATTGCGGCGATCATGCTCTCGATCCTGGTGTTCTTCCTGGTGGTCCTGCCGGTGCTGGTGGAGACGCTGTCCAAGGGGCGTTCGCTCGGCAAGCTGGCGCTCGGGCTCCGGGTGGTGCGCACCGACGGCGGCCCGGTGCGGTTCCGGCACGCGCTGGTGCGCGGGCTGGTCGGGGTCGTCGAGTTCTCGATGGCCGGTGCCCCCGCGGTGATCAGCTCCCTGATCTCCCCCGAGGGCAGGCGGCTGGGCGACATCTTCGCCGGGACGCTGGTGGTCCGCGAGCGGGTGCCCGCGGCCGCGCTGAGCCACGGCGCGCTGCCGCCGGTGCCGCCGCAGGTGCTGCACGCGCTGGGGGCCGATCTGGTCGCGATGGACCTCTCCGCCGTACCCGAGCCGCTCTGGCTGGCGATCCGCCAGTACCTCGGCCGGATCGGCCAGCTCGACCCCGCGGTGGCCCACGGGATGGCGCAGCGGCTGTCGGCCGACCTGGCCGGGCACACCGGCCGTCCCGTGCCGTACGGGGTGATGCCGGCGATGTACCTGGGTGCGGTGCTGACCGAGCGGCAGCGCCGGGAGTGGGAGCGGGCGACCGCCGCGGCCCCGCGCTGGGGTGCGGCGCCCGGTCAGCCGTACCACCGGCCGGCACAGCCGCAGCAGGTCGCAGCGGTCCCGCAGGCTCCACAGCCCCACCCGCAGCCTCAGCCCCAGCCCCAGCACGAACCGCAGCCCCGGCCGGGCGAGGCCACGGCGGGCGGGTTCGCGCCGCCGGCCTGACGGTGGCTCAGCCGCCGTACTCCGCCGGCCACCGGTTGGGCGGGGACTCCAGTTCCTCCAGCTCGATGCCGGGTGCCGCCAGCACCACGTCGCCGGCCAGGTGGACCAGGTGCTGTTCGCCGGTGGCCAGGTCGGCGACCTGGTAGCGCTCGACCTCCAGCGGTCCGCTGTCGGTCGGGTGGGACTCGACGGCTTCGAGCTGCCAGCCCTGGTCGACGGTGCGCGGGGCGAGGACCGGGTCGGTGAAGGCGACCAGGCGGATCCGAGCGCTGCCGCCGGGGCGCAGCCGCAGCAGCCGGGCGGTGGCGATCAGGAACGCCGGTGAGCTGCCGCTGAAGGCGTGCGCCCGGTCGTGTCCTTCGGCGGCCTGCCCGCCGGCCGGGTCGGCCGCGTCGGTGCGGACCCAGGCGACGCCGTCCACCGCGCCGCCGCGCACCTGCCAGCCGCCGGCCCGCAGTTCCAGGCGCATCGGCCGGCTGCGGGAGTCGAGGGTGAGGTCGGTGGTGGCCAGGGTGGCACCGTCGGGGCCGTACGTCTTGGAGACGTAGCGCCAGCCGGCCGGGCCGGGGGCGCAGCTGAACCGTTCCTCGCCCAGCAGGACGTGGTCGTGGGTGTCGGTGAGCGAGTAGCGGCCGTTGGGCATGGCCCGAAGCCTACGCGGGCGGCGCCGAGCGGTGTCCGGGCGCTGCGGCACCCGGACGTGCCGGTGGCCGGCACCCCGCGTGGGGGTGCCGGCCACCGGTCGGGCGCGGATCAGTAGCGGATCAGTAGCGGTACTGGTCCGCCTTGTACGGGCCCTCGACCGGGACGCCGATGTAGTCGGCCTGCTCCTTGGTCAGGGTGGTGAGCTTGACGCCCAGCGCGTCCAGGTGGAGGCGGGCGACCTTCTCGTCCAGGTGCTTGGGGAGCACGTAGACGCCGATCGGGTACTGGGCGGTCTTGGTGAACAGCTCGATCTGCGCGATGGTCTGGTTCGCGAAGGAGTTGGACATCACGAACGACGGGTGGCCGGTCGCGTTGCCCAGGTTCAGCAGGCGGCCCTCGGAGAGGACGATGATGGTGCGGCCGTCCTCCTTGCGCCACTCGTGGACCTGCGGCTTGACCTCGGTCTTCACCACGCCGGGGAGCTGGGCGAGGCCGGCCATGTCGATCTCGTTGTCGAAGTGGCCGATGTTGCCGACGATGGCCTGGTGCTTCATCCGGGCCATGTGGGAGGCCATGATGATGTCCTTGTTGCCGGTCGTGGTGATGAAGATGTCGGCGGTCTCGACGACGTCCTCGAGCGTGGCGACCTGGTAGCCGTCCATGGCGGCCTGCAGCGCGCAGATCGGGTCGATCTCGGTGACGATGACCCGGGCGCCCTGGCCGCGCAGCGACTCGGCGCAGCCCTTGCCCACGTCGCCGTAGCCGGCGACGACGGCGACCTTGCCGCCGATCAGGACGTCGGTGGCGCGGTTGATGCCGTCGATCAGGGAGTGGCGGCAGCCGTACTTGTTGTCGAACTTCGACTTGGTGACCGAGTCGTTGACGTTGATGGCCGGGAACAGCAGCTTGCCGTCGCGGTGCATCTCGTACAGGCGGTGGACGCCGGTGGTGGTCTCCTCGGTCACGCCCTTGATGGTGGCGGCGATCTCGGTCCACTTGCTGGGCGACTCGGTGAGGGTGCGGTTGAGCACCTCCAGGATGAGGCGGTACTCCTCGTTGTCCGCGGTGGACGGGGCGGGGGCCTCGCCCGCCTTCTCGAACTCGACGCCCTTGTGGATCAGGAGGGTGGCGTCACCGCCGTCGTCCAGGATCATGTTCGGGGTCTGGCCGTCGGGCCAGGTGAGCGCCTGCTCGGTGCACCACCAGTACTCCTCCAGGGTCTCGCCCTTCCAGGCGAAGACCGGGACACCGGCCGGGTTCTCCGGGGTGCCCTCGGGGCCGACCGCGATGGCGGCGGCGGCGTGGTCCTGGGTGGAGAAGATGTTGCAGGAGCACCAGCGGACCTCGGCGCCGAGCGCGGTCAGCGTCTCGATCAGCACGGCGGTCTGCACGGTCATGTGCAGCGAGCCGGTGATGCGGGCGCCGGCCAGCGGCTGGGAGGCCGCGTACTCCTTGCGGATCGACATCAGGCCGGGCATCTCGTGCTCGGCGAGCTGGATCTCCTTGCGGCCGAACGGGGCCAGGGAGAGGTCGGCGACCTTGAAGTCACCGGTGGGGTTTGACGACATGCGTGGGGCTCCTCGCTGCGGTGGGCCTGGTAACGGGTGTGCTGAGCTGCAGAGCGGCCGCGGTCGGGCCCTCTGCTGCGGCACAATCCGTCGGAGGACCTCTCTCCCTCGACCCACGCACCGCGCGGACCGACCGCCATCAGCAGCGACGTTTGGCTCTGCGGACGAATCTACACCGACCGGGCCGTGCGCCGGGGCGTACACACCAGGTTCGGGTCAGTGCGCGGCCGGGCCGGGGCCGCCCGGGGTGGCCTCCGGGTCGGGGCCCGCGGCGGCCTTCTCGGCGCTGTAGATGTCCGGCTCCAGGTAGATCGCCCGGGCGATCGGGACGGCCCGGCGGACCCGCGCCTCGGCCAGGTCGATCGCCTCGGCGATCTGGGCGGCGCTGTCCTCCGCGTTGACCCCGATCTTGGCGGCGACCAGCAGCTCCTCCGGGCCGACGTGCAGGGTGCGCATGTGGATGACGTCGGTGACCGAGTCGTGGTCGACCAGGGCGTCCCGGATCTGGCCCACCACCTCCTGGTTGGCGGACTCGCCGACCAGGAGGGACTTGGTCTCGACGGCCAGCACCACCGCGATCACGACCAGCAGGATGCCGATCGCCAGGGTGCCGATGCCGTCCCAGACGCCGTCGCCGGTGATGACGGTGAGACCGACGCCGAGCAGCGCCAGCACCAGGCCGATCAGGGCGCCGGTGTCCTCCAGCAGCACGACCGGCAGCTCCGGGGCCTTGGCCCGGCGGATGTACGCGGTCCAGCCGTGGCGGCCCTTGTCCTTGACGGCCTCCCGGTAGGCGGTCAGGAACGACCAGCCCTCCATCAGGATGGCGAAGACCAGCACCCCGACCGGCCAGTACCAGCTGTCCAGCTCGTGCGGATGGCTGATCTTCTCGTAGCCCTCGAAGCAGGCGAACAGCCCGCCGACGCTGAACAGCACCACGGCGACCAGGAAGGCGTAGACGTAGCGCTCGCGGCCGTAGCCGAAGGGGTGCTGGGCGTCGGCCTCGCGGGCCGCCCGCTTGCCGCCGATCAGCAGCAGGACCTGGTTGCCGGAGTCGGCCACCGAGTGGACGCCCTCCGCCAGCATCGAGGACGAGCCGGAGAACGCGAAGGCCACGAACTTGGCGGCCGCGATTGCCAGGTTGGCGGACAGCGCCGCGACCAGTGCCTTGGTGCCGCCTTCGGTGCTCATGGTGTGCTCGGGTCCCTCCGACTGGGCCGGAACGGTCCGGCCGTGGATTGTCGAGCGCACATTATCGCGGGGGCGGTGGGCGGCCCGGCTACCGGCCGCCATCCGGTCGGCCCTGGCCGGCCAGGCCGAGGTAGACGGCGGCGAAGTCGGTCAGGCCGACCAGCTCGGCGAGCGCCTGCAGCGGGTCCTCAAGGCTGGAGGAGTACTCGGTCAGCCGGACCTCGTGGGCGTCGGCGAGCCGGCGGGCCCGGCTCACGCTGTGCCCGGCCTCGGCCAGTTCCTCGACGCCCGGGGTGCGGCGCAGCAGGACCAGCTGGAGCTGGAGCGCCTCGGGCTCCTCGACCCGGTCGCGGAAGAAGTCGTCCGGATCCGCGCCGGCGCCGAGGCGGCCGACGAACATGCCGCGGTGCGCGGTGAGCGCCCGCGGCAGCAGACCGGTCAGCGCGGGCAGTCCGGCCCGGTCGGCGAGCATCGCCGCGAACCGGTCGGCGGCGGCACCGGTCACCGGCCCGTCGGCCCACAGCAGCGGGACGGTGTCGGAGAGCTGGGCGGCCAGCGTCTTGGCCGGGTTGGTGTACGCCTGGGCGTCCGGGCGGCAGCGGACCGCGACCTCGTCCAGCCGGTCGGCGGCGGCGGCCAGCGAGCCGGCCGGCAGCTGGGTCACGCCGGTCTTCTCGGCCAGGGCGAGCAGCGGGGCGAGGAACGCCCACAGGGCGCCGGGGTCCTCGGCGGGCAGGTCCGGCTCGTCGGTCTGCGGCTGGTCGCCGTCGTCGACCGTGCTCGGCGGGTACGGCAGCGGCAGGCCGCGGACCTGCAGGGCGGCCTCGGCCAGCGGGCTGCTCTCCGGGGCGATCACCGCGATGGCGCAGCCGCGTACGTACGCCTGCTCGGCGAGCGAGACCAGGCCGCCCTCGATGCCCTGGACGGAGGCCAGCACCACCAGGTCGAGCGGGCCGATCCAGCCGGGCAGCTGCCAGCCCAGTCCGGCGGTGAACACCGGGCCGGCCGCCCGGGCCTCGGCCGGGGGCAGCGGGAGCACCTGGCAGTTGGGCACCGCCAGGGCGGCGAGGGCCGCGGCGGCGGTCAGGGCGCTGCCGCTGCCGGCGACCACGGTGGTCCGGGGCCGGCCCTCGGGGTTGAGGGCGGCCAGGCCGGCCGCGTCGGCGAGCCGCCGGGCGATCCGGATCCGGGCGCCGGCCCCGGCCAGGGCGAGCAGGGCGTGCTGCCGGTCGGCGCGCAGCAGGGCGGCCGGGTCGTCGAGCAGGGAGTCGTCGAGCATGCGGCTGGCCTCCAGCGGGTGACCGGGCGGGGTGTCAGGAGGGGCGGCGGGCCTCGTCCAGGAGCAGCACGGGGATGCCGTCGCGGACCGGGTAGACCAGGCCGCAGCTGTCGCCGGTGCAGCGCAGCTCGTGCTCCTCGCCCTGGACGCTCTCGGCGAGCGGGGCGTGGCACTGCGGGCAGACCAGGATCTCCAGCAGGGAGGACGGCAGGCTCATGGTGTGGGGCTCCAGCTTCGTGCAGAGGGGGGCGGGTACGGCGGCGCCCCGACCGGTAGCAACACTACCGGCCGGGGCATCGGCGGGGTCGGCGCCTCGGCGATCCGGCCGCTGCTCGGCGGGCCGGTGCCGGGGCGGCGAGGTCAGGCCCGGACCAGGGCCAGCACGGCGTCGCGCAGCTCGGCCATCCTGGCGGGGTCCTTGGCCTCGACGTTCAGGCGCAGCAGCGGCTCGGTGTTGGAGGCGCGCAGGTTGAACCACCAGTCGCCGCCGGCGATGGTGAGGCCGTCCAGCTCGTCGACGGTGACGCCCGGCTGGTCGCCGTAGGCGGCGCGGACGGCCGCGGTGCGGGCCTGCTGGTCGGCGACGGTGGAGTTGATCTCGCCGGAGGCCGCGTAACGGTCGTAGCGGGCGGTCAGCTCCGAGAGGGTGCCGTCCTGGCCGCCGAGGGCGGCGAGCACGTGCAGGGCGGCCAGCATGCCGGTGTCGGCGCGCCAGAAGTCGCGGAAGTAGTAGTGCGCGGAGTGCTCGCCGCCGAAGATCGCGTCGGTGCGGGCCATCTCCTGCTTGATGAAGGAGTGGCCGACCCGGGTGCGGACCGGTACGGCGCCGAGCTCCTCGACCACCTCGGCGACGGTCCAGGACGTGATCAGGTTGTGGATCACGGTCGGCCGGTCCTCGCCGGCGGCCCGGGCCCGGGCGATCTCGCGGGCGGCGACCAGCGCGGTGATGGCGGACGGGGAGACCGGCTCGCCGCGCTCGTCGACCACGAAGCAGCGGTCGGCGTCGCCGTCGAAGGCCAGGCCGATGTCGGCGCCGGCCTTGACCACCTCGGCCTGCAGGTCGACCAGGTTCTTCGGGTCGAGCGGGTTGGCCTCGTGGTTGGGGAAGGTGCCGTCCAGCTCGAAGTACATCGGCACCAGGTCCAGCGGCAGGCCCTCGAAGACGGTCGGCACGGTGTGGCCGCCCATGCCGTTGCCGGCGTCGACGACGACCTTCAGCGGGCGGATCGCGGTCAGGTCGACCAGCGAGCGCAGGTGGTCGGCGTAGCCGGTCAGGGTGTCTTGGGCGGACAGGGTGCCGGTGGTGGCGTCGACGGCCGGGACGGTGACGGTGCCGTCCTCGTCCAGCCAGGACTCCACCAGTTCGCGGATCTCGTCCAGGCCGGTGTCCTGGCCGACCGGGGCGGCGCCCGCGCGGCAGAGCTTGATGCCGTTGTACTGGGCCGGGTTGTGGCTGGCGGTGAACATCGCGCCCGGGAGGTCGAGGCGGCCGCTGGCGTAGTAGAGCTGGTCGGTGGAGCACAGGCCGATCTCGACCACGTCCGCGCCGTAGCCGGCGGCGCCCTCGGCGAAGGCCCGGGTCAGGCCCGGCGAAGAGGGCCGCATGTCGTGGCCGACCACGATCGCGGAGGCACCCACCACCTGGACGAACGCCGCGCCGAACGCGCGGGCCAAAGCCTCGTCCCACTGGTCCGGAACCACACCCCGGACGTCGTAGGCCTTCACAAGCTGCTTGAGGTCCCGCACCTGACCGCTCCTGATGTGTATCTGCTCGGACGAAGGGCAGCGTACCCGCAGCTGGTGGGGCCCAGGTGACGGCGGCGGTGCCGGGGGCCCGGAGGGACGGCGTCCGGCGGGGCGGGGGCGGTCAGTTGTCGGGTGAGCGCAGCACCCGCAGGTGGCCGCGGCGCCCGGACTCGCCTGGCTCGCCCTCGCCGGGCCGGCCCGGCCGCAACCCTCGGTCGCGGTCGCCGGGGCGCTCCTGCGGGCGGGCCGCCTCGCGGACCGCGTTGGCCAGCGCCTCCAGGTCGTCACTGCTGCGGCGCAGCGGGTTGGTGTCGGCGGCGAGCCGGACCACCTCCCAGCCGCGCGGTGCGGTGAGCCGCTCGGCGTGCTCGGCGCACAGGTCGTAGCAGTGCGGTTCGGCGTAGGTGGCGAGCGGTCCGAGGACGGCCGTGGAGTCGGCGTAGACGTACGTCAGCGTGGCCACGGCCGGACGGCCGCACGCGGTCCGCGAACAACGACGTACAGAGCTCACGAGGGTGGACGGTACCGCACTCCCGAGCGGGCCGCGACGACCCTCCCCCGGTGGGCGCGGTGTGTCGCCGTCACGCGGGGTGTGCAAATGGTCCACGTCCGGTCGGGCAAGAGCTACGCTCGACGTTGATATGGACAGCTCCGCACCCCAGCCTCCGGCGTCCCCGGCCGGACCACCCAGCCGTGCCAGGCACCGTGATCGGCACGGCCGCGGCCTGCGCGGGCCGCTGGCGCCGCCGCAGGTGCCGATCTCGCTCACCCGCTCCGAGCTCTTCGACGACTACGTGCGCGAGTCGGTAGAGCGGCTGGAGCGGCGCTGGCCGCAGCTGGAGGAGGTCGAGTTCGCGGTCCTGGAGGTCCCGCTCCCCGCGGAGGGTGAGCGGGAGCCGGACAGCGTGCCGCTCGGGCGGGTGATTCCGGCCGCGCCGGGCCGCCGGAGCCGGATCGTGGTCTACCGGCGTCCGGTGGAGATCCGGATGAAGTCGCGCGAGGACCGGGCCGCGCTGGTGCACGAGATCCTGATCGAGCAGGTGGCCGAGCTGCTCGGGCAGTCCCCGGACGCGATCGACCCGCGCTACGGCGAGGACTGACCCGGGCCGGAGCCGACCCGGGCCATGGCTGATCCGGGCCGGGGCCGACCGACCGGTGTGCCGGTCCGGCACCACCGAGGAGATCCTGACCGGTCCCTCGCACACGCCGGACGGCACCATGAACC
>NZ_JBEZIR010000202.1:0-10663 GCF_040651175.1 Kitasatospora sp. NPDC048540 | reverse complement strand
CACCGGCGCCGCCAACACCCCCACCACCACCGACACCCCCGCCACCACCAGACGACGCGAACCCACCACACCCGACACACGCACAGACATACAAACCCCAAAATCAATAAACAGAATTACACTCCGCGATCAAGAATCGGGCTACCGATCCTCGACCTTGCCCACTGGAGGCCCCGACGCCTGATGGCAGCGAGTAACACCAACATCCACCCCCCTGTCCTGCTCGGCAGGCCACCGATCGGACCATCGACCGGGCCAATCCCATCGACCAGGCGGTGGCCACGACCAGGCGGGTGAATCCGTCCGGTCCCCGGCCTCCCAGGCGGGCGTCGGCGGCCCGCCAGGTCTCGGTGTGCCCGTCACGGAAGGTGCGGACGACCGGCGTCCACTCGCCGGGGTGCTCGACGTCCGTCCATGTCAGAGCACGTGCGGCCTCCACCGAGGTGTGCGCGTCCATACCGCGGGCACAGGCGCCGCGGCGGGGCTTGAGGGCCATGACGAACGGCAGGCCCGCCTCGCGCGGGCCGGAGCTCGTCGTGGTCGCCGTAGCTTCCAGGTCGACTCCGACAGGAAGAACTGCAGCCGCTGCACCGCCGGGTGCTGGGCACCGGTCACCGGTTCCGCCCCGGCCAGCGTGGTGAGCGTCTTGTTCCGGTCTCGTGGCAGCAGCAGACCGGTCAGGTACTCCCGGAATCCCCGTCACCCGGCCGGGCCACTCCCGATCGCGGCCAACGCTGACCGGTGGCCGGAGCGCAGCGAGATCCACGTCGCGGCTCGCGTCTGAGCCGCCGGCGGACCGGGACGGCGAAGCCCGGTCATCGGCCAGATCGCTGAGATTGTTGTCCGCGGACAACAGCCGACCGGCGAGACGGCTGGAGCAGCCGGTCCCGGTCGGACACGTGTACCAGCACCAGCCGGGCGTGCACGAGGTCGAAGCCGTGCCTGAGCCGTTCATCGCGGCCGACATCGTGGAGTCTTATCCCCGGGCGATGCCAAGCTGGTCGATATGCCGGAAGGTGGACGGGTCGAACTCCAGACGGTAGCCGCTGTCGTCGGGGGAGTTCATGGCGGCGATCTTCCCACCTGAGAGGGATGGTGGTGCAAGGCCGACTGGTGTGCGTCGCCTGTGGCGGTCTCCTCCGGCCGTGCATTTTTCTGCTGGAGCGATCAAGTTGGCATCGGCCCGAGGCCGTCGGCGGATACGGACCGCATACCAGGAAAGTCCTCCTGCTTAACGCGTTGGGCCACAAGGATCGCGGCATCGTCGTCCAGGTCCTGCGGGCTGTACGACAGCAGGTCGACACGCAGTGCCCGAGCCAGTTCGCGAGGCCCGAGGTCTGTCCAGTTGCCCAGGCGGTCGGCAAGGGGATAGAAGTCGCCTCCGTCGCCTCGGCACTCGGTGACTCCGTCGGTGTAGAGGACGAGTGTGTCACCGGTTTTGAACGGGATCGTGTCCACGACGTATTCGTTGGCGGAGAGCCCGCCGAGGCCGAAGGGCAGTGAGGTGGAGAGTGTCTCGACCGGCTCGGAGGCGCCCTCGTGAATGATGAAGGGCTCCGGGTGGCCGCAGTTGACGATGCGCAGGACCGGCTCATCCAGAGGCGCCTCCACCAGCATTCCCGTGACGAACACTTCATCCGGGTTGCCCTTCTGGCTCTGCTGGACGTGCTGTACCAGTGCTGTCTCGAGCCGCTGGGCGAGGTGGGACAGGCTGGGTGCCTCGTACGCCGATGCCAGGAACTCGGCGAGCATCCTCGCGGCCGAGTCGATCCCGGTCAGGCCCTTGCCACGTACATCGCCCATGAGAATCCGGGCGCCGTGGCCGGTGTTGACCGCGATGTAGACGTCACCGCCGATGAGGCTCTGTGACTTCGTCGTTCCCAGGTACCAGCCGCTGATCCCCAGTCGGCCGACCTGCGTCGACGATTCGTTGGCCAGACTCGTCCTCGTGAGAGCGCGTTTGAACGAGCGGTCCCGTTCCCGGCGCGCCCACAGTGCCGCTAGCGACACGGCCAGCAAGGCGGTGATTGTCACGGGCCCCTGGCTGTCCGACCAGCTTCCGTCGGCGCAGGTCACAGCTGTTCCTGTCACCAGAGTGAGGGCCGATACGACCAGCGTCACCCTCACACTGCACAGAACAGCCGCTACGACGGGCGCCGCTGCCGTCAGAACGGCGAGGTGCACGGGCGCCGACAAGGCAAGCGTGACCGCGCACACCACAGCCAGGACACCGATCGGTGCCAGCCAGGCCTGCTCGGTGGCGGCCAGCCGGCCCAGGGAACGTGGAAGGTCGGGGATACGGTCCCACGCTGTCTTCCTCCGGTGTTGGCCCGACCCGGATGAGCCGCGGTTCGACCGTTGCGAGCGACGAGGCTTGCGCGGACCACGGTGCAGGCCGTGCGTTTGGCCCGGCCGCCCGATGGCCTCGACCGGAACGGACTTTGGGCCGTCCAGCTGTGGGGAAGAGATCTGCACGTCGTGGTTCCTCGGTCGTCGGGTGTCTCCTCACCGCCCGGCCTGCGCGAAGCCTTCCAACAAGGTCACGTCGTACCTGCCGGACAGGGGAATTTCTTCTACTGGTTGTTGTCGCCGGAGGGCGTCGGTGACGCGGTCACGCACCACTCGGGGGTGGCGAGAGCGACGGCGCACGACGTATTCCGGCCACTCCGCCGGGGCGGTGGACCGTACAACAGGATTCATAACGCAGGCTGCCCAGCGGGTCGGGGACAGCCGTGGCCACGGAGTACCCGGCGCACGCTCTCTGCAGGAGGGAGCGAGGGCGATGGGGCCGGCGCAGCGCCGGGATGTCGAGTCCGCATATCGGAGGGTCCCTGTCGGATGAGTGGTGCGAGACGGAAGCATGATCCGGAACGAGCGTTGACCCGCGTGGGGAACCTCGATCGATCCGCTTCTATTTGCTCCTGGGCCGCACCGCACCGCACCCCCCAGACGGACATGAGAGCAGATGAGGGGAGACCACCCCATCAGGTCCCACAGGTTGGTTGTGGATCTTCTGATGCCAGGTGTTCAGCACCCTGCCGATCGAGAAAGGCGCGGGTGATTGATCACGGCCGGAGGCTGCCCCCGTCGCTGCCACTGCCAACGCCGCCTGCACACGATCGAGGGGCGGTCCCAGGAAGACCGCCCCTGACAAGTCATCCGCCCGCTGCACTCCCCGCCCCCAGTCCGTTGCCGACGAGGGCCGGCTCTGTCCGGCCTGCTGGCCGGACCTGGCCACCCGCGAGGTGGTCGGCTACGCGATGGCCGACCACCACCGCGCCGACCTGGTCATCGACGCACTGCACATGGCCCACGGACGTGCCCGCCCGGAACCGGGCCGCATCGCACACAGCGACCGTGGTGGCGAACACACCTCCAGTCAATTCCGCACCCGTATAAGCAACTTGGGGATGAGAGCGAGCACCGGGCGTAGCGGCTCGTGCTACGACAGCGCCGCAGCCGAGAGCTTCTGGGCGGTCCCGAAAGCCGAGATCGGGACACGAACCCGGCCCGACCGGGCCACCGCCCGCGCCGAGGTCTTCTCCTTCATCGAGACCTCCTACAACCGCCGCCGACTACGCAAACACCCAAGCCGGGGCTATCCGACCCCGCACGAGACCCGACAATGACACACCCTCGCCGTGTAAGAACGAGTGTCCGAGATCACGGGGAAACTTCAAGGAGCGTCACCCTTCTTCATCGCACCGCCACTGTTGCTCGTCGTCTCGACTCCTGAGGAACCAGCCGTTCGGCGTCGGCGACGCGGTGATGGCCAAGGTTCATCCTGAAACTCGTCCGGTTGGGGGAGGTCCGACTTCGGGATGACTGGTTCGATGGTGACGTAAATCTGTGTGGCGTACATCGATTCCAATGAGGTCATCCATGGGTTCCTGGCAGTTCTCGATCAACCGTCGTAATGTTCTAGCAGCGCTGTCGATACCGATCGCCGCTGTCGGAGTTCCCATGGTCATGGCGTCGCCCGGCGCGGCGCTGGAAAATTCTTCAGCCGTGGTGGCCTCGAAGGACTCGGCCGAGGTGCCTACCGTGGAAATCGAGCTGCCAGCCCGGCTGAAGACTGCGGGTGATATCCCAGTAGGTAAGGTCCCGCAGAACGTGACAGTTCTGCCCGATGGTAAGCACGCGTATGTCACTAATTCGAGTTCCAAGAGCGTGTCGGTGATCGACACTGCCACAAAGGCAGTCGTCAAGACCATCCCGGTCGGCAGCGTTCCGCTCTGGATGGCCGCCAGTCCTGACGGCTCACTTCTGTACGTGACGAACAACGGCGCCAACGGCGACGACGGCGTCGGCACCACGGTGTCCGTGATCGACACCGCCACCGACACCGTCACCAAAACGCTCACATCCGGTAAGGGACCAATCGGCATCGTGGTGTCACCTGACGGGGCTCGTGCCTACGTCGTCAACTACACGGATGGGACGGTATCGGTCATCGACACCGCTCATGGCAGCACCGAGGCGACCGTAAGTGTCGGCGCGGGCCCCATGATGGCGGCGATCACTCCGGACGGCAGCCGGCTGTACGTGACTACCAGCAGTGACAAGGTGTCCGTGATCGATACTGCTACCAACACCGTCACTGGGTCCGTAGAGGTGGGGAAGAACCCGCAGGGTGTCGTCATTTCTCCCGACGGACGGTACGCCTACGTCGCGAACCAGAGTTCCAACACGGTGTCCGTGATCGATACCGCCACCGACACTGTCACCAGTGTTCTCCCGGCCGGCAACCAGCCGTCAGCTCTCGCGCTAACGCCGTGGGCCGACCACCTCATCGTGACCAACAATTCGTCCACCCCAGACGAGCCCAGCTCGGTGTCAGTGCTGGACACGTTTACCGGCGAACTGGTCAAGGGGAGCAGCATTACGACGGGAAAGGGCCCGTACGGGGCGGCGGTGACCGAATCCGGAACGCTTTTCGTTGCCAACACGATTTCCAACACCGTGACTGCGGCCCAGCTTCCCCAGTCTATGGTGGGAAACGCGAAGGGCGTGTCGACCTCTTTCGATCGTAAGATCGCCGTCTCCTCGAACATCGTTGAGAGCACCGCTTCCATCTTCGGAATCTCCGCTGAGGGCCCGGACGCGGGCCGGGACGTTTCCACGGGCCGATCCCCGAGTGCGGTAACGACCTCGTCCGACGGTAAGCGGGCGTATGTGGCGAACCGGGCGGATGACAGTGTCACGGTCATCGACACGGCCGACGGCACGACCGTAGGTGAGGCCATCCCCACCGGCGCCAAGCCGGGCGCTATCGCTGTGAGTTCCGACGGTAAGCGGGCGTATGTGGCGAACCGGGCGGATGACAGCGTCACGGTCATCGACACGGCCGACGGCACGACCGTAGGTGAGGCCATCCCCACCGGCGCACAACCCAGTGCAATCGCCGTGAGCGGCGACGGTAAGCGGGCGTATGTGGCAAACCGGGCGGATGACAGCGTCACGGTCATCGACACGGCCGACGGCACGACCACAGAGATCCCCACAGGGCAGGAGGGTGCGAAGCCCAGCGCGATCGCGGTCAGCAACGACGGCAAGCATGCCTACCTCACCAACAGCGCGAGCGATTCGGCCACCATGATCGATACCGGCTCCCAGAAGGCGGTTAAGGGCAGCATTCCGACGGGATCCCTGCCGCAGGGCGTTGCGATCAGCCCGGACTCTTCTCGCGTGTACATCGCAAACAGCGGTGACGGCTCCATCACCGTGCTGGACTCCGCCTCCGGCGACCCGGCAGGTAGGGTCATGAAGGTCGAAGAAGGTGAGGCGGCGCAGCCCTCCGGAATCGTGGTCGACGGAATTCGCGCCTACACCACGAACGGCCACAAATCTAGCCTTTCGGCCACTTACTCATATCCGGACAATCATCAGAGGGTCGTCCTGCATACCGCTGGAAAATTCGTGACGGCTCCGACTGATTTTGGCTACGCCGTTGTCCGGCCGGACTCCTCGAGGGCAGGTCATGTATCGCGATACTTCTCCTTCGTTCCGGCTGGGGATGGAAAATTCTTCATCAAGTTGAGCAATGGCGCCTTTGTTCGCTCGATCCCCGGTCTCAACAATGACATACTTTATGCAGACTCTCGCGGGCCTGGCGACCTGGAGAAATTCGACTATGTCGATCTCGGAAACGGGAAATTTGCACTGAAGGCGCATAACGGAAAGATTGTTTCTGTCGAGTCCAACTCGCCTGACGGATTCTCGCCCTACCTCGCCGCCCGTGCGGAAGGCGTTTCTAGTGATCGGCAAGTTATCCAATTCTCCGCCGAATGAAAAGATTGAGTTGCTCGGGCTTCGGGAGCGTTGTCTCGGGAACGAAGCCGACTCCAGCCGTGTGATTACCGGCTATGCGCGGCATTGGCCCGGCGTGCGGGTCGGCTTCCGTTGCCAGAGACTTCCGGGATAGGCTCCACCACCCCTGCGTGATCAAATGCAAGATATCCAACAGGGCACTCAAGCGAACCGAACACCACGACCCGTCCCGGCCGCGCGCACCGACCGTGCACCTGGTCGTACCGACCAAGACTCGCTCGAAACTAAACAGAATACCGTCTGAAGTTCCCCCGTGATCGGAGCCGAGTCGAACGGTGCGCAACTTATGGGAGGAGACGCACGGCCGCCGCCCAGGTAGGGAGCACCGTGATGCCCTGCCCTGCGGCGACCATCTCGATCAGGAGGTCGGCGATCACCGACATGTACGGTCTCGGCCGCTGCCCGGTGGGTAATCGTCAAGACTTGTGGATGGCATCAGGCGGTGGTGCTTGCTGACCACGTTCAGGTCTGACAGCCGTACCTTGACCGGCAAGGCCTTGCGCAGTGGCTGCCATACCCAGTCAGATGGCGGAGCCGGCGGCCCGCAACTCCCGTACCAGAGCGCGCACGACAGCGGAGCTGGCGAGCTCTGAGCTGGTCACATAGCCGATACGGCGCGTCGGACGTTCCAGACCGAGATCGGTGATCTCGATCGAGTCCGGTGCTCCGGTCAGGGAGAGCACGGGCATGATCGCCATCCCGTGTCCCCCGCGCACGAATGAGAGCACTGCTCCGTCGTCCTCTGCCTCGATCGTGGCTTTCAGGATCCAGGTGCGGGTGATCAAGACACGCAGGTCGCGGTCGGGCCTTCGCCCTGATGGGTGGACACGCTGATACTGGATCTGCTTGATCCGGAGGAAGCGAGAACACCGCCGATGGCGATGAAGGACTACTCGGACGAGTTCAAGGCCGATGCCGTGGCCTTGTACGAGTCCACGCCCGGGGCGACGTACAAGGACATCGCCGCTGACCTGGGCATCAACAGGGCAACACTGCGCGAGTGGGTGCTGCGGGACCGCGAGCGCCGCGGCATTGCCCCGACCGGGCCGCGAACCGGCGCCGCGTCCGCAGCCAGGGCAGGACAGCCGACCGCGTCCGACGATCCGGACGAGCGGATCCGGCAGTTGGAGGCCCGGGTGGCCGAGCTTGAAGCGAGCGAGCGGAAGCTGGCCACCGAACGGGACATCCTGCGGAAGGCCGCCAAGTATTTCGCCGGCGAGACGAACTGGTGAGCCGCTTCCAGTTCGTCCACGACCACCGGGACACCTACGAGGTGAAGCGGCTGTGCCAGGTCCTGGACCTCAACCGGTCCAGCTACTACAAGTGGCTCAGCGGGGCCGGCGCCAGGGTCGTCCGCCGGCGCGAGGACCAGGTCCTGGTCGAACAGATCCGCAGGATCCACGCCGGCTCCGGCGGCGCCTACGGCTCGCCCAGGGTGACCGCGGAACTCCGCGAGTCCGGGACGTTGGTCAACCACAAACGGGTCGCCCGGGTCATGCGGACGTACTCCATCGCCGGTATCCGCCTGCGCAGAAGAGTCCGCACCACCGTCCCCGACCCGGCCGCCCAGGCAGTCCCGGACCTGTTCCATCGGGACTTCAACGCCCCGGAACCGGGACGCAAGTACATGGGCGACATCACCTATCTGCCCCTGGCAGAGGGGGAGTTCCTCTACCTGGCGACCGTGTTGGACTGCTTCAGCCGCAAGGTCGTGGGCTGGTCCATCGCCGACAACATGCGTACCGACCTGGTCGCCGACGCGCTGCGGATGGCGGCCGCGACCCGCGGCGGCCTGGACGGGGCGGTGTTCCACTCCGACCACGGGGCCCAATACGGGTCCAGGGCCTTCGCCGACCTGTGCTCGGACCTGGGAGTCACCCGCCCGACGGGCGCGGTCGGCAGCAGCGCGGACAACGCGGCCTGCGAGAGCTTCCACGCCTCCCTCAAACGCGAGACGCTCCAAGGCGCCCGCGACTACGGCGATCCCGCCACCTGCAGGAGGACCGTCTTCGCCTGGCTGACCCGCTACAACACCCGCCGCCGCCACTCCGCCAACGGCCACCTCAGCCCCAACGAATACGAACACCGACACCACACCGCTAAGCTCACTCTCGCCGCGTGACAACCAACCGCGTGTCCACCTTCACGGGCGAAGGCCCGTCTGCCTCCGCTATCTCCCCGCTCAGGTGCTGGTACCGCTTGGCCAGGCGCTTGAGGGCGATTTTGACTGCTGTGGCCAGGGCGGCGAGATCGGCACCAGGACGGCTGGCGGCCAGCCGTCGGACCAGTTCGGTGGTGGTCAGTGAGAGCAGTGCTTCGAGTACCCGCGGCGGGCGCGGTGATGATCAGTGATTTGATCTGGTTGATGGTCTGGGTGCGAGCCGTGACTGCACTGGCGCGTACCATGCGCAGTCCGCGGATTGCCTCGACCGCGCCGTCGCGGTGCTTCAGGGTGCCGGTGGCGCGGCCAGCGAGGACCGCGGTTGCGGCCGCGTATGCGTCGATGGAATCCGACTTCCCCGCCGCCCGGTGCGCCCGGGGATCGGGTCGGTCCACCTCGACAACGGCGATTCGGTTGGCCCGAAGGTAGCGGCCGAGTTCGGCACCGAAGGAGCCGGTGCCCTCCGTGCCTACGACCAGCACGTGACCGTGAGAGTGCAACCACTCCAGCAGGTCCCGGTAACCCGCAGGTCACGCGCTGGGATGCCGCAACCCGCGGATACCGAACCGTGTGGTGATCGACCATGTGATCGCCGCCCTGGTCCACGGCTCGGGCTACGCGCGGATCGCGACACCCGGCTGCTCCGACCGCACCATCCGCGGGCACCTGAAGTTGTGGGCAGAGCAAGGAACTTCTCGGCAACTCCACCGGCTCGCCCTCGAAGCCTACGACCGTATGATCGGCCTGCGGCCGGCTGCATCACCAAGGCCCCGGGCGATGGCGATGGTGAGAAGGCCGGACGCTCGCTGGTCGACCGCGGCAAGCAGACCCTGAAACGCTCGGTCGCCACCTAGGCCGCAGGCCTCCCGGTCGGTGTCGTGCCCGACGGCGCGAACCGGCACGACTCCCGCCTGCTCGCGCCGACCCTGGACGCGGTCCGCGACCGCGCCGGCCAACCGCCCGAAGGCCCGAAGGTCCGCCTCGACTGCGGCTACGACGGTGTGAACTCCCGTGCAGTGCTTGCCGGAAGGGGATTCACCGGCATCATCTCTCGCAAGGGTGTCCCGGCGCCGGTCCAGGCCGGCCACAGGTGAGTGGTCGAGCGCACACCCCACGCCCCGCCCCGCCTTACGAGTCCACCGCGGCCACCTATTGCCGGTCGACCTCATTCCCTAATTAGCCACTCTTTGTTTGCATCGACTGCAAATGGGATGAATTTGTTGTACTTTGGGGCATTGGCAAAGCCCTCCCCTAGGACATATGGACTTTCAAGCCAATTCGCCCCGGACGGTATCTCCTTGTACAGGTTCGTGCCGGGATCGATATGATAGTAGGTTCCTGCCGCGTCGACTGCCGCATGGATGACATGCTGACTATTTTGATCGTCAACCATGGAAAGCATGAAATGCGAGTAAGTGGGCTGCGGGGCGGTCGGTGAAAATATCGCCAACATTTTCCTGTCCGATGCACTTTGGCTTTGGATCTGCCGCACGGCATCGTTGAAGTCGAGAAAATCATGGCCCATTCTCATGTCGCGATGCTCGCGCATCGTATAGTTCCCCTGGTGCCTAATTTGAGCGAGTCGGAAAAATGTGTGACTCTGACCAGTGGCCAGCATCCTCAGTGAAGATTCCGCAACGGTGAGGCAGCCTCCATCGACACTGCAGCCACTTTTTGCTAGCAGAATTAGATTGGCTTGGGCATTATCGAACGACGCGCGGGGTGAATCTATTGCCGTCAAAAACTCGGGATCGGAAACCATGACGGCCGAATTTACCTCAGCTTCCAGATAGTCGAGATCCTCAGTCTTCCCATCCAATTTCCCATCTGGGCTTTTCATCTTCTTTGCTGCGATGATATTTGCCGCTCCGTTGCCGGTGGGGTCGGTGTGGTTGATGGGGTCGGCGTCGAAGGCGCTGTGGCGGTAGAAGACGGGGGCGGGGTCGCGGGTGGTGAAGGTGCCGGTGGTGGGTTGGTAGGTGCGGGCGGGAGTGTATTGGGTGTGGTCGGGGTTGGTGTATTCGCCGCCGTATTGGATGGGGTTGGTGTGGGGGCGGTTGTGGTGGGGGTTGGGGGTTTGGGGGGTGCCGTGGTGGTCGGTGGGGGTGCCGTAGTCGTCGTAGTAGTAGGTGTTGGTGGTGGTGGCGTTGTGGTCGGTGAGGGTGGTGGTGT
>NZ_JBEZIR010000201.1:0-10694 GCF_040651175.1 Kitasatospora sp. NPDC048540 | reverse complement strand
CCCCAAACCGGCGCGCGGGCCCCACGCGGACCTCCCCCCCCCCCCCCGGCCCGTCGCGCCGGACCCTCTTCGCCCCGCCCGCCCGGATCCCGCCCCCTCCTCCACCTGGAGCTCCCCGATGACCGCCGCACCTCCCGCCGCGTCCCCGACCTCCAGACGGCTGACCACCGGTCACATCGTCTTCCTGATCGTCGCCGCCGCGGCCCCGCTCTCCGCCATGGTCGGCACCGTGCCGCTGGCCTTCGCGATCGGCACCGGCCCCGGCGTGCCCGCCGCCTTCGCCTTCGCCGGCGTCACCCTGCTCTGCTTCTCCGTCGGCTACGCCGTCAGCGCCCGCCGCACCGGCGGCTCCGGCGGCTTCTACGCCTCGATCGCCGACGGCCTCGGCCGCCCGCCCGCCGTCGGCAGCGGCTACATCGCCCTGCTCGCCTACAACTGCGCCACCGTCGGACTGGTCGGCGCCCTCGGCTACTTCACCCAGCTGGTGCTCGCCGCCCACGGCCTCGACCTGCCCTGGCAGCTGTGCGCCGCCGTCGGCCTGGCCGCCGTCGCCGTCCTGGGCTACCGCGACATCGCGGTCAGCGCCCGGGTGCTGGCCGTCCTGATGGCCGGCGAGATCGGCGTCCTCGCCGTCCTCGACCTCGCCGTCCTCGGCCGGCACGGCACCTCGGCCCTGCCGCTCGACTCCTTCTCGCCGCACACCGCGACCGGACCCGGCCTCGGCGTCTCGCTGATGTTCGCCTTCGTCTCCTTCATCGGCTTCGAGTCGGCCGCGCTGTACGGCCAGGAGGCCAAGGACCCGCGGCGCAGCGTCCCGCGCGCCACCTACATCGCCGTCGTCCTGATCGCCGGCTTCTACGCGCTCACCAGCTGGGCCGCGGTCGGCGCGATCGGCCCCGACGCCGTCCGGCAGACCGCCGGCGACCAGCTCGGCGACCTGTTCTTCGTGCTGGGCACCGACTACCTCGGCGGGACCGGCTCCACCATCCTCCAGATCATGCTCTGCACCAGCCTGTTCGCCGCCACCCTGGCCCTGCACAGCGCCGCCAACCGGTACGCCCAGGTGCTCGCCGACGACGGCCTGCTGCCCCGCCGGCTCGGCGCCGTCCACCCCCGGTACGCCTCGCCGCACCTGGCCAGCATCGCGCAGACGGTGCTCAGCGCGGTCGTGGTGGGCGGCTTCGCGCTGGCCGGGCTCGACCCGTACGCCGACCTCACCACCAGCATGCTCGGGCTCGGGACGCTCGGGATCGTGGTGCTGCAGGCGCTGGCCGCGCTCGCCGTGCTCGGGCTCGCCCGCAAGGGGCTGAAGGCCGGACTGTGGCAGGGGGTCATCGCCCCGCTGCTGGGCTTCGCCGGCCTCGCCGTCACGGTCTGGCTGGTGGTCGGCAACTTCGACCTGCTGACCGGGACGCACAACGGGCTGGTCTCCGCGCTGCCGTGGGCCGTCCCGGTGATCGGCGTGCTCGGCCTCGCGTACGGCTACTGGCTGCGCACCGCCCGCCCGTCCCACTACGCCCGCCTCACCGGCCCGGCCGACACCCCCGCCCCCACCCAGGCCCCGACCCCGGCCCCCCTCGTCCCCACCCCCTGACGGGGACCCCCCAGGGGGCACCCCAGTCGAGCTGAGGGCACCCTCAGTGGCACGGAGGGCACCTCCCAGGGGCGCGAGGAACTGCGCGAAACGGGAGGTGCCCGTCCGGTGGCCTACCGCTGCGCGCAGTTCCGCCCCCAGCCTTCGGCCGGGAGGTGCCCCCAGCGCCCCTTGGGGTGCCCCGTCCTTCGTCCCCCGTGAAGTCCGTGATCCGTCTCCAGAGGAGAGTGCCGTGCACGACGTACGTGAGCTGATCGAGCTGGGTCCGGAGGCGGTGCGCCGGCTCGCGCGGCGCAGGTTCCGGCTCGACCTGGAGTTCCTGGGCGAGGCGCACCGCCGCCGCACCGAAGCCCTCGAGACCGTCGACCGCCTGCGCGGCGAGCTGAAGCGTGCCTCGCGCGGCCCCGCCGCGTCCGAGCAGGCCCGGGAGGACTCGCGCCGGCTGCGGGAGCAGGTCCAGGAGGCCGAGGCGGCCGTCCGCTCGGCCGAACTCGTCCTGGAGGACGCCCTGTCGGGCATCCCCAACCTCCCGCTCGACACCGTCCCGGACGGCGACAGCGAGAAGCAGGCGGTGGAGGTCCGCAAGGGCGGCCCGGCGCTGCGCCCCGCCGCCGGCGAGGCCCGGCACCACGCCGATCTGGGCGAGTCGCTCGGGGTGCTGGACGCCGGCCGGGCGGCCGCGCTGTCCGGTGCCCGGTTCAGCGTGAGCCGGGGTGCGGGTGCCCGGCTGGAGCGGGCGCTGGCCTCGTTCCTGCTGGACCTGCACACCACGGAGCACGGCTACACCGAGTACTCGGTGCCGCACCTGGTGAACCGGGAGACGATGACCGGCACCGGCCAGCTGCCCAAGTTCGAGGAGGACCTGTTCGCGACCTCGGTCGGCGGCCGGGAGCTGTTCCTGATCCCGACCGCGGAGGTGCCGCTGACCAACCTGGTGGCGAAGGAGCTGCTGGACGCCAAGGCGCTGCCGATCGCGATGACCGCCCGCACGCCCTGTTACCGCGCCGAGGCGGGTTCGTACGGGCGGGACACCCGCGGGGTGCTGCGGCTGCACCAGTTCGAGAAGGTGGAGCTGGTGCGGATCTGTGCGCTGGAGGACGCCCAGGAGCAGCTGGAGCTGATGGTGGGCCAGGTGGAGGAGTGCCTGCGCCGGCTGGAGCTGTCGTACCGGGTGGTGCTGCTGCCGGCCGGTGACATGGGCTTCTCGGCCCGGATGACGTACGACATCGAGGTCTGGCTGCCGGGCAGCGACTCGTACCGGGAGATCTCCTCGGTGTCGGACTGCGGCAGCTTCCAGGCGCGCCGGGCGGGCATCCGGCACCGGACCGCGGAGGGGCGCAAGCTGCCGGCCGCGACCCTGAACGGTTCGGCGCTGCCGATCGGGCGGACCGTCGCGGCGCTGCTGGAGCAGGGCGCGCAGCCGGACGGTTCGGTGCTGCTGCCCGAGGCGCTGGTGCCGTACACCGGTTTCCGGCGGATCCTGCCGGGCGGCGCGGTGGAGCACTGAGGCCGGGCCCCGCACGGCACAACGGCACAACGGCACAACGGCGCGACGCCCCCGGACGTCGCGCCGTTGTGCTGGACGGGGTCCGCTCAGGCGGAGCGGACCAGGTGCAGCGCCGCGGGCTGGTGCAGCGCGGGGGCCTGGATGAGGACCTCCCGGAAGAGCTGCTTGAGCTGCGGGGAGGGTTCCATGCCGAGTTCGTCGACCAGCCGCTGCCGGGCGGTGTTGTAGACCTCGACCGCCTCGGCCTGCCGGCCGGAGCGGTAGAGCGCCCGCATCAGCATCTCGGTGATCCGCTCGCGCCACGGGTGGGCGACGCTCATCCGCTTCAACTCGCCGATCACGTGCGTCGGTTCGCCGAACAGGGCGCCCATCCAGAGCCGGTCCTCCTGCGCGGCCAGGTACTCCTCGTCCAGTTGCAGGGCGATGCTCTGGCACAGCGGTCCGGGGGCGACGTCCTGCATCGGGCTGCCCTGCCAGAGGCCGAGCGCGCCCTCGAGCAGGGCGCCGGCCACCTCCGGGTCGCCGGTCACGGCGTGCCGGGCGGCGGCGAGTTGCTCGCGGAACAGGTACAGGTCGACGTCCTCGGGTGCGACCTCCAGGATGTAGCCGGAGGCCTGGGTGATCAGCGGCGGCACCTCGCCGTGCGGGCCGGCCAGCCGGCGCAGCGTGCGGCGCAGCCGGGAGACGTGGGCCTGCAGGGAGTTCTCCACCGTGGCCGGCGGGTTGTCGCCCCAGAGTTCGGTGTAGAGCTGTTCGGTGGGCACCAGGCGCCGGGCCCGGATCAGCAGGGTGGCCAGCAGGGTGCGCTGTCTGGTGCCGGGGATGGTGGCGAACCGGCCGTTGACGACGGCCCCGACCGGGCCCAGGATCCTGAACTGCATGTGTTCCCCCTGTGGTGAAGAGCGGTTGGTTGCCGGCGGAACAGGCGTGCGGATTGTCGGGGCGGGGGCTCGAGCCCGGCTGGAGGGTGCCGGGTACGCCGAGCAGGGGTCGAGCGGTGCTCCACCGGGTATCCACCCAGGGTCCGCAGTCGCTCCAGGACGCTCTGTCACCGTGCTTTCCGGGGACGTCCGACATCGGGCGGCTCCCCTGCCCGTGTGCCGAGGCGACCAGTTTCGCGCGTTCCCGAACATGATCAGCATTCATCCGAACGAAATCCCGAATTTCCGAATTCCCGGAACCGAGTTCCCGGAGCGCTGTCCGGCATGCCGCCGGCCGGGGTTCCGGGCGGCTTTGCGGTAATACCGTTCGTCGGCGAATTGTCGGCGAGTCGCCGAACCGTGGGGCGGCGTCCATTACCTCTCAGGTAATTGACCGCCCTTGTCAGGGGCGGCCAAGCTGGACACAGCCTCCGGATCGGCTGTGGCAGAGCAGGACTACGTGATCGACCAGGAGTTGGACCTATGACCACTGAGACAAACCCCGCCACGGCAGCGCCGTCGGCGCCGGCCGCGGACGTCGCGGCCGAGCCACACCGGGCGATTCTGCCGATCGTGCTCTCCGGCGTATTCATGACGACGCTGGACTTCTTCATCGTCAATGTCGCCATCCCGTCGACCCAGGCCGACCTGAACGCGACCGCCTCGGCGATCGAATGGGTGGTGGCCGGTTTCGGTCTCGCCTACGGCGTCGGCCTGATCACCGGCGGCCGCCTCGGCGACCTGTACGGGCGCCGCAAGATGTTCCTGCTGGGACTGGCGCTGTTCACCATCGCCTCGCTGTTCTGCGGCATCGCGACCAGCGGCTCCTACCTCGTGGCGGCCCGGGTCGGCCAGGGTGTCTCGGCGGCCCTGCTCGCCCCGCAGGTCCTGGCCATCCTCGGCACCGTCTACACGGGTGCGGCCAAGCTGAAAGTGTTCACCGGCTACGGTCTGGCGATGGGCCTGGCCGCGGTGTTCGGGCAGCTCATCGGCGGTCTGCTGATCCAGGCGGACATCGCCGGCCTCGGCTGGCGCTCCTGCTTCCTGGTCAACCTGCCGATCGGCGCCGCGATCATCGCACTGACCCTGAAGTACGTGCCGGAGACCCGGGCACCCGGTAAGCCCAAGCTCGACCTGGTGGGCGTCGCCGTCATCACCCTCGCCCTGGTCGCCCTGGTCCTCCCGCTGATCGAGGGCCGCGAGAAGGGCTGGCCGCTGTGGACCTGGCTGTCCTTCGCCGCGTCCGCCGTGCTGTTCGTGCTGTTCGCCCTGCAGGAGAGCCGGCTCGCCGCCCGCGGCGGCTCCCCGCTGGTCAACCTGTCGCTCTTCAAGGAGCGGGCGTTCAACGCCGGTCTGCTCAGCCAGCTGGTCTTCTGGATGGGCCAGGCCTCGTTCTTCCTGGTGTTCGCCCTCTACGTGCAGCGCGGCCGCGGCCTGGACGCCCTCCAGGCGGGTCTGCTGTTCGCGGCGATCGGCGCCGGGTACATGTACACCTCGATGAACGCCGGCAAGTTCGCGGCCAAGCTCGGCCGCCAGGTGATCGCGGTGGGTGCCCTGCTGATGGGCGCCGGCCTGGTCGTGCTGGGCATCACCGCCTCGCAGATCGGCACCACCGGCCACATCCTCTGGCTGATCCCGGGCCTGGTCATCGACGGTGCCGGCATGGGTCTGGCGGTCGCCCCGCTGGCCTCGACCGTGCTCGCCCGGGTCTCCCCGCAGTACGCGGGTGCGGCCTCCGGCGTGCTGACCACCGCGCTGCAGATCGGCAACGCGCTGGGCGTCTCGATCATCGGCATCATCTTCTACAACGCGCTCGGCGACACCCCGGTCGTCGGCGACTACCCGCACGCGTTCGACCTGAGCGTGATCTTCCTGGTCGGCGTCGCGGTGGTGCTCGCCGCCCTGGTGCAGATGCTGCCCCGCGGCAACTCCGGCAAGTGACCCCGAGTGGTGACCCACCCCGCCCCGGCCGGCCAGTACCGCGGCCGGGGCGGGCCCGTCACCGCACCGATCGAATCCCGAACCACGAAAGAGGACTCCCCGTGACCGCATCCGCCTCCTTCCTCGACCGCTACGTCAGGGTCTGGAACGAGCCCGACCCGGCCGCCCGCCGCGCCGCCGTGGCCGAGCTGTGGACCCCGGACGGCCTGCACTACACCCAGACCCGGGTGTTCCGGGGCACCGACGCCCTGGACGCCCGCACCACCGAGGCGTACGACCAGTTCGTCGGCGGCTCCGGCCTGCTCTTCCGGCACCGCGACAACCTGGTCGCCCACCACGACGCTGCCGTCTTCAACTGGGAGATGACGCCCGGCAGCAGCCACGACGTGCTGGCCGTCGGCTTCGACTTCGTCCTGCTGGACGAGGCCGGCCGGATCCGGGTCGACTACCAGTTCAACGAGCCGCCGGCCCCGGTCGCCGAGCTCGACGAGCTGGCCGGCCGGCTGCTCGCGCTGGCCAAGGAGCCGGACGAGGAGCTGCGCGGCAAGCAGACCGCCGCGCTGTACAGCCCGCACGCCCGGCTGGTCGACGCCGCCGCCGAGCGGGACGTGCCGAGCGCGCTGGCCGCCGCCCCCGCGGGCGAGGTCCGCCGGCTGCGCGGCCACGCCTCCGCCCAGCACGACGCGGTGCGCTACGGCTGGGAGCTGACCCCCGCCGACGGCGGCCCGGCCGTCACCGGCGTGGACTTCCTGATCCGCGGCGAAGACGGTCTGTTCACCGCCCACTACCGGTTCACCATCTGATGACGGGTCAACGGCGGGAGGGCGGCCGCGTGCCGCCTTCCCGCCGTGTCCTGTCCGCCCCTGACGGTCCGCCGGCCCGCCGAGTTGTGCCGCGGGGGCCGGATACCGCAGGGTTGAGAGGTGACCCACGTGCCCACCGCCACGGACAAGCGCCACCAGCGACCGGTCGGCGAGCTGATGCGCCACTGGCGCGAACAGCGGGGGCTGAGCCAGCTCGTCCTCGCCACCCGCGCCGAGATCTCCACCCGGCACCTCAGCTTCATGGAGACCGGCCGGTCCTCGCCCAGCCGGGAGATGCTGCTGCGCCTGGCCGAGCAGCTGGAACTGCCGCACCGGGAGCAGAACCACCTGCTGCTGGCGGCCGGTTTCGCACCGGCGTACGGCGACTCGCCCCTGGACGCGCAGGAGATGGCGCCGGTGCGTGAGACCCTCCGGCAGATCCTGGCCGGCCACGACCCGCTGCCCGCCCTGGTGGTCGACCGCGGCTGGAACATCGTCGAGCACAACAGCGGCTTCGCGCTCTTCACCGAGGGCGCCGCCCCGCACCTGCTGCGCGGGCCGATGAACGCGCTGCGGCTCGCCCTGCACCCCGAGGGCATGGCCCCGAGGATCCTCAACTTCGCCGAGTGGCGGGCCCACCTGCTCACCCGGCTGCAGCGCCGGGTCACGCTGACCGCCGAACCCCGGCTGACCGAGCTGTACCGCGAGGTCAGCGCCTACCCCTACCCGGGGCCGCAGCCCGAGACGCCCGAGGTGCCCGACAGCGGCGACCTGATGGTGCCGCTGCGGATCGGGTACCGGGGCGCCGAGCTGGCGCTGTTCTGCACCATCGCGACCTTCGGGATGCCGCTCGACATCACCGTCGCCGAGCTCGCGATCGAGACCTTCTTCCCGGCCGACGCGGCCACCGGCGCGCTGCTGCGCGGCTGACACCGGGGCCCGCGGAGCGGCGCGGGACGCACCGAGGCCGGCCGGGGCTGCAACCCCCGACCGGCCTCGGTGGGCTCAGGCGGCCGCCGGCGGCGGCACGGTGTACGACGGCGGGGTGTCGATGTACTGGTAGTCGGCGGTGACCTTGCCCTGCTCGTCGAGCACGACGAAGTCGAAGCCGATCGCCTCCAGCGCGCCGGTCTCGGCCGACACCATCACCCAGTTGAAGCGCAGGGTGGAGTGGTGCCCGACCGCGTTGGCCGAGGAGCGGAAGGCGAACCCGCCGACCTTGTACGCCTCGTGGGCGTACCCGATCTGGGTGGCGATGGCCTCGTGGCCCTTGGACTCGGCGAGGAAGTTGAAGTAGCTGCCCTCGGGCGCCCACAGCTCCTCGACGGCCTTGCGGCGGGCATCCGGGTCGCTCTCGTTCCACAGCGCGACGTAGCGGTCGGCGAACTCGTTGGGGTTGGTCATTCCGGTACTCCTTTCAGGGGGCGGGGCTCGGGGAAGGGGTCAGGCCGCGTCGCTGACCTGCCGGCGCAGCAGCCGGACGAAGTCGGCGGTGATCGAGAGGGTCTCCTGGTGCAGGAAGAAGTGCCCGCCGGGGAAGACCCGGTTGCCCAGGTACTCGGGGGTGCGCGGCGCCCAGGACGCCATCGCGGAGGAGTCCACCAGCGGGTCCTGGGTGGCGCTGTAGCTGACGATCGGGCACGGCACCTTGGCGCCGTCGTCCTGGTAGCTGGCGCAGACCAGCAGGTCGGCCCGCATGGTCGGCATCATCATGTCGAGCGTCTGGCGGTCCTTGAGGATCTCCTCGGGCAGCGAGCCCAGGCCCCGCGCCCACTCGACGATCTCCTCCTCCGGCACCTCCAGCTGCTCCACCGGGGGAGTGCGGAAACCGACCGGCGCCCAGGCGGAGGCGCCCAGCAGCACCGGGGCGGGGCCGCCGCGGCGCCGTACCTCCTCGGCCAGCCGGTAGCCGAGCAGGGCGCCCATGCAGTGCCCGAAGAACGCGAACGGCCGGCCGTCGAACTCGTCCTCGATCTCGTCCGCCAGCTGCTCGATCAGCGGCTCGATCTCGGTGAACGGCTCCTCCTTGAGCCGGTCCTGGCGGCCCGGCAGCTGGATCGACTGGGCCGAGATGTCGGCCGGCAGCATGGGCAGCCACTCGCGGTAGATCGAGGCGCCGCTGCCGGCGTAGTGGAACAGGAACAGCCGGGTCGGCGCGTCCGGGTCGGACTCCGCCTGGAACCAGCGCCCGGTGACCGGTGCGGTGCGCTCCGCCATCGAATGTGCCTCCTCAGGACGGGCTCGGTGCGGCCAGCTGGTCCCGCAGGACCCGGCGGAGCACCTTGCCGGTGGGGTTGCGCGGCAGCACGTCCAGGAAGTCGTAGCTGCTCGGGATCTTGAAGTCGGCCAGCCGGCCGCGCAGGAAGAGCATCAGCTCGCGTCCGCTGACCTGCTCCCCGGGGGCGCGGACCACGCAGGCCCGGACGGTCTCGCCCCAGCGCTGGTCCGGTACGCCGATCACGGCGACGTCGGCGACCGCCGGGTGCTCGCGGACCGCGTTCTCCACCTCGACGGGGTAGATGTTCTGCCCGGCGACGATGATGGTGTCGCTGATCCGGTCGCACAGGAACAGGTAGCCGTCCTCGTCCAGGTAGCCGAGGTCGCCGAGCCGCAGCCAGCCGTCCACCAGCGCCTTCGCGGTGGCCTCGGGCTGGCGCCAGTACTCCACGAAGTGGGCCGGGGTGTCGACGCAGACCTGGCCGATCCGCCCGGCCGGGAGCTCCCGGCCCTCGTCGTCGACGATCCGCACCCGGTTGCCCGGGCAGGAACGGCCGGCCGAGGTCAGCCGGGGGTTGCCCGGCACGTGGTCCGCGGGGGCGAGACAGGTGACCACGCTGCCGGTCTCGGCGGCCGCGTACATCTGGGCCAGGTCGCAGCCGAAACCCTCGATCGAGCGGGCCAGCAGCGCGGGGGAGATCGGCGCGCCGCCGTACACCACCTTGCGCAGCGAGGCGAAGGTCTCCCGGGTGACGCCGCGCTCGGCGAGCATCATGTCGAGCATCGCGGGCGCCGCCCAGGTGGTGGTGATGGCGTGGCGCTCGATCAGCCGGACCGCCTCCTCGGCGTTGAACATCCGCATGATCACGCTGGTGCCGCCGACGTTCAGGGTGTGCATGAACCAGGCCATCCCGGCCGAGTGCAGGCCCGGGAAGCAGATCAGCGTGCGGTCCTCGGCGCGCCAGTCGATCCAGTCGGTGCCGTGCCGGCGCATCGACTCGATGAAGGTGAAGAACGAGCGGTGGGCCAGCACCACGCCCTTGGGCAGGCCGCTGGTGCCGCTGGTGTACATCTGCAGCACCGCATCGTCGGTGACCGCCTCGGCGGGCAGGTCGGTGTCGGGCGCCGCGCCCTTCCAGGCCAGGAAGCCGCCGACCCGGTCGAGGTCGGTGTCCAGCTCCACCAGCGCCTTCAGCGAGGCGGGCCGGACCTTCTCCACCGTCGGCAGGAACTCCCGCTCCACGAAGAGCAGTTCGGCGCCCGAGTCGGCCAGGATGTGCTCCACCTCGCGGGCGGTCAGCCGCCAGTTGATCGGCACCAGCACCGCGCCGCCCTTGGCGCAGCCCACCGCGAGGTCGTAGTAGTGCTCCGACTCCCGGCCCAGATAGGCGATCCGGGCGCCGCGGCCGAGGCCGGCGGCGCGCAGCGCGTGCGCGGTGCGGTTGCTCTCCCGGTGCAGCTGGGCGTAGCTGAGTGCGCGGCCGTCGCAGATGACGGCGGGGTGCTCGGGCCGCTCGGCGGCGTGCCGGGCCGACCGCGCGCCGATGGTGGCCTGTGCTGCTTGGTCCATGGTCCTCTCCGTCCGATCTCGGTCAGGCCGGTGGGGGCCGCAGCTGGCTGCGGCCTCCGCGGTCGGGGGTGTCCGCAAGTCGTGGAGGGCCGAGCCCGTGGTCCTGCCCAGGTTGGGGCCACGCAAAACCACTCGGTTGAGT
>NZ_JBEZIR010000200.1:0-10738 GCF_040651175.1 Kitasatospora sp. NPDC048540 | reverse complement strand
AGCACAGCGTCGTCGTCCGGTTCCAGGGTCGAACCGAGGTGGTGCAACTGGGCCAGCCGCTCGGCGTCGCCGTCGGCCGGGCCGGACCCGGGCCCGGTGCCGTTGGGGGTCAGACCGGCAGGTGCCACTGCTGGTTGGCGGCGCCGGAGCAGTCCCAGATCTGCAGCCGGGTGCCGTTGGCGGAGCTGGGGCCGGTGGCGTCCAGGCAGCGGCCGGAGGCCGGGTTGACCAGCGTGGAGCCGGTGCCGGGCTGCCACTTCTGGGCGCCGGTGCCGTTGCAGTCCCAGAGCTGGATCTCGGTGCCGTTGGCGGTGCCGGCGCTGGTCACGTCCAGGCACTTGCCGAGTGCCCGCAGGGAGCCGTCGGTGGCGACGGTCCAGTTCTGGGCGGCGGTGCCGTTGCAGTCGTAGAGCTGGACGGCGGTGCCGTTGGCGGTGGCCGCGGCGGCGACGTCGACGCACTTGCCGCCGTACCCGGTGATCTGTCCGGCCCCCTGCCCGGGTGGGGTGGTGCCGCCGGTGATCCCGTTGAAGGTGCGGGCGAACTGGTAGGCGCTCTGGGGGGTGCCGCTGCACGAGTCCGAGAGGGTTCCGTTGACGGCGCAGGCCTTGTCCCGGCCGAGCGCCCAGAAGGCGAGCAGCTGGATGCCCCTGCTCGCGGCGAAGCCCTCCACGGTGGCGGCGTCGGCGGTGGTGAAGACCTCGTTGGTGGAGTCGTTGACCCCGATCATCGGGGTGTTGCCCTCCATCGCCCACAGCTGCTGGGAGGTCTTGGTGGTCCAGATCTGCCCGAGCTGGGTGTGCAGGGCGGTGGCGGCGTCGGTGGCGGCCTTTCCCATGTCGAGGGTGGGGCCGTAGTCCATCGTCATGATGTTGACCACGCCGACGTTCAGGCCCCGGCTCTTGGCGTTGTTCAGCAGGCTGATCGAATCGGCCCCCAGTCCCGTGGGGTCGACCGGCAGCGTGTAGTGCACGGCGAGGGTCCGGCCGGCCGTTGCGTACTCCTGCTGGAGCTGGGCGAGAGCCTGGTTGCGGCGGTCGTTGGCGGCGGTGTCGCCGAGTGCGCCGCCCTCGATGTCGAGGTCGATCCTGGTCAGGTTGAGGGCGTCGACGACCTTCTTGTACTGGGCCTTCAGGCTGCTCACGGAGGTGCAGGCCTGGCCGAGTTCGGTGCCGGCCGCGCCGCCGAAGGAGGCGATCACATCGCCGCCGGCGGCCCGCAGGCTGTTCACGGCGGAGGTCCAACCGGCGTCCGTGACGGGGGTGTTGCCGTTGAAGGTGGCGTTGCAGCTGCCGTCGCTGATGACGAACGCGAGGGTGAAGTACTTGAGCCCGGTGGCGGACCGGGCACTCGCGAGGGCGCCGGGGGAGCCCCAGGTCTCGACGTAGGGGGCGGCGTACTGCGCGGGGAAGCCCGGGCCGGGGGCGGCGGCCGCGGCGGCGGGCGGTGCGGCGGCGAGCAGGGTGCCGGCGGCGAGGGCGAGCGGGGCGACGGCGGCGGCCAGGCGTGAGCGACGTGGCACGGGAGTCCTCCTGGGGACCATGTGGAGTGCGGGCCATGGGGGGAACGGCCTCTGACGGAGCGTCGGAGGATGGGGCGCACGGGAGGTGGCACCGGAGTCAACTAGCCGCCGGGGGTGCCGTCAAGGGTTACCGTTGGGAACCTTTCCTAACCGATGAGATGTCAATTCTCGAACGATCACTGCCGGATGCCCTGAGCTGAGCCTTCACAGGTTGGCGACAATTGGTTCAGACCAAAGCCTTGACGCTTTGACGTGTCCAGGAGTTGAATCGCACCCCACCCGCCGACCTCTCGGCCACCGAAAGGCGGAGCCGACATGCCCAGGCACCCCCATGCCCACCGTCCCCGCCGCACCGCCGCCGCCCTGCTGGCCGGCGCGCTCGCCGCCACCGGTCTGCTGGCCGGCGCCGGCAGCGCCCGCGCGGCGGGCGAACCCGTCTCGATCTGGCTGACCACCACCGACGACGCCGGCGGACGCCACGTCACCCGCGGCCTGCAGCCGCAGCCGCAGACCGCGTTCACCGCCGGGGCCGGCAGCGGCGGCCAGCAGATCGCGGTCGACGAGTCCACCCGCTACCAGCAGTTCACCGGCGGCGGCGCCTCCTTCACCGACACCGCCGCCTGGCTGCTGAACGGCAGCGGCGCGCTCACCCCGGCCGCCCGGGACGACGCGATGCGCAAGCTGTTCTCGCCCGCCGACGGCATCGGGCTGTCCTTCGTCCGCAACCCGATGGGCTCCTCCGACCTCGCCCGCTACGGCTACACCTACGACGACCTCCCGGCCGGGCAGAGCGATCCAGCGCTGGCCGGCTTCTCCATCGCCCACGACCTCGCCGACGTCCTGCCGCTCACCCGGCAGGCCCGGCAGCTCAATCCGGCGCTCACCGTGATGGCCTCGCCGTGGACCGCGCCCGCCTGGATGAAGGACAGCGGCAGCCTGAACGGCGGCTGGCTCAAGGCCGAGTACTACGACGCCTACGCCCAGTACTTCGTCAGGTACCTCCAGGCGTACCAGGCGCAGGGCGTCCCGGTGAACTACGTGACCGTGCAGAACGAACCCACCTGCTGCGCCGGCTATCCGTCGATGAGCTGGAACGGCTCCGGTCTGCAGTACTTCACCGGCCGGCTGCTGCCCGCGCTGCAGAACGCGGGCCTGCCGGCCAAGGTGCTGGCGCTGGACTGGAACTGGGACCAGTACGGGGCGTACGCCGCCCCGACCGTCGACGACCCGGCGATCCGCAACCACCCCAACTTCGGCGGCATCGCCTGGCACGGCTACGGCGGCGACGTCTCCGCGCAGACCACCGTGCACGACCGGTACCCCGCGACGGACGCCTTCGACACCGAGCACTCCGGCGGCACCTGGAGCGGCGACCAGCAGCGCGAGGACATGCGCAACATCATCGACTACACCCGCAACTGGGGGAAGTCCGTGACCAAGTGGAGCCTGGCCGTCGACCAGGACATGGGCCCGCACTACGGCGGCTGCGGCACCTGCACCGGACTGGTCACGGTGCACGACGGGGACGGGCGCAGCGGCCAGGTGGACTACACGGTCGAGTACTACACGATGGGCCACCTCACCAAGTTCGTGAAGCCGGGCGCGTACCGGATCGCCTCCACCGCGAACTCGGCCGTGCCGAACGTCGCCTGGCTCAACCCGGACGGCTCGAAGGCGCTGGTGGCGTACAACGACAGCGGCTCGGCGCAGACGGTCCGGGTGACCTGGGGCGGGCAGAACTTCTCGTACGGCCTGCCGGCGCGGACCTCCGCGACCTTCACCTGGAGCGGGCGCGGCGGTGGCGGCGGCTCCGGGCAGATCACCGGGCTGGCGGGCAAGTGCCTGGACGTGGCGGCCGGTTCGACGGCCAACGGGACCGCCGTCCAGCTCTACGACTGCAACGGCACCGACGCCCAGCGCTGGAGCCTCGGCACCGACGGCACCGTCCGGGCACTCGGCAAGTGCCTCGACGTGGCGGGCGGTGCGACGGCGGACGGCAGCAAGGTGCAGCTCTACGACTGCAACGGCACCGGCGCGCAGCGCTGGACCTACTCGGCCGCCTCGCACGACCTGGTCAACCCGGCCGCGGGCCGGTGCCTGGACGTGACGGACAACAGTCCGGCCAACGGCGCCCGGGCGCAGATCTGGACCTGCACGGGCGCGGCCAACCAGAAGTGGACGGTGCCGGCGGCCTGACGCGCCGCTCAGCCCAGCTGGAGCAGGGTGCCGTGGCCGGCCGCCAGGGTGCCGGCCAGGACCGCGAGATCGGCGACACCGAGGGCGAGCCCGAGCAGGGCCCGCCCTCGGCGCGTGGTGCCGCGCACCAGGGCCAGCGTGGCGAGCGTGATGGCGATCGGGCCGAGGACCAGGTTGAGCAGGAGCAGGCCCGGCAGGGCGAGCACGAAGGAGGCGACGGCCATCTGGTCGGCCTCGAACCGGGTGCGGGGGAGGTTGTGCGCGGTGGGGTTCACGGCGGGTCTCCTGAGGGCGGGTCGGCTGGGTCGGATCGGCCGGGTCGGATCGGCCGGGTCGGTTCAGTGCCGGCGCAGGCGCGGCAGGTGCTCGCGGGCGCCGAAGAGCAGCAGCCAGGCGGCGATGGCGCCGGCGGCGAGCAGGAAGACCGGCATCGAGGTGTGGACCGCGGCGCCGGCCAGGACGCCGAGCAGGACGAGGGCGAAGAGGAGCATGGCGGCCTCCGGGAGTTTCAGCTGACAACTGTTCGCTGACATTCACCACTCTACGCTTCCCCGAGTCGGCAAACAGTTGTTTACTGAATGATGTGAGTCACAGTGAGAACGGTGTAGGGGTACGGCAGGCCCAGAAGCTGCAGAGCCGGCGCGCCCTGCTCGACGCGGGCCTGCACCTGTTGGAGCAGCAGAACTTGAGCGGCCTCGGCGTCCGCGAGGTGACCCGGGCGGCGGGGATGTCCCCGGCCGGCTTCTACCGGCACTTCAGCGGCATGTCCGAACTCGGCGTCACGCTGGTGGAGGAGTCGCTCGCCAGCCTGCACGGGATGATCCGCGGCGCCTTCGCCGAGCAGCGGGGGCAGCAGGACCCCGAGGCGCTGATCGACAGCGCGGTGGAGGTGGTCGCCGCGCACGTCCGGGAGCACCGGGCGCACGTGCGCTTCCTGGCGCGCGAGCGGCACGGCGGGGTCCGTGAGGTGCGGGAGGCGATCGGCGCCGAGCTGCGCCGGTTCGCCGACGAGGTGGCCGGGGCGCTGGCGGCGCAGCCGGTGTCGCGGGGGTGGTCGGCGGAGGAGGTCCGGATGCTCGCCGAGCTCTACGTCGACCTGCTGGTGACCTCCGCGACGGCCTTCCTGGAGGCCGGTCCGGAGGGTGAGCGGGAGGTCGCGCGCACCGCGCGCACCCGGCTGCGGCTGATCAGCGTCGGGCGGCGGCACTGGCACGAGGGGTGACGGGGCGTCCGGGACCGGGGCGGTCGTGGGGGCCGCGGTATTGACAGGTCGTCATGGCCGCGTCAAATTTTGAGGACCCCCACACCGAGAGGCACTCTCATGAAGAAGCCGCTCATCGGCGCGTCCTGCGCCGCCCTGCTGCTCTCCGGCGCGACCGCGCTGGCCGGCGCGTCCCCCGCCTCGGCCGCCCCCGTCGCCGTCACCTATGCCGGCACGGTGGCGCTCAGCAACTGTTCCGGCTCCCTGGTGCGGCTCCCCAACTCCACCGCCGCGGACCCGGCCCTCGTCCTCTCCAACGGGCACTGCCTCGAGACCGGCTTCCCCGGCCCCGGCCAGGTGCTCGTCAACCGCTCCTCCAGCCGCAGCTTCACCCTGCTCGGCGCCAGTGGCGGCAGCCTCGGCACGGTCCGCGCCAACAAGATCGTCTACGGCACGATGACCGACACCGACATCTCGATCTACCAGCTGACCAGCACCTATGCGAGCATCCAGTCCCGGTACGGGATCAGCCCGCTGACCATCTCGCCCAACCACCCGACCCAGGGTGCGGCGATCAAGGTGGTCTCCGGGTACTGGAAGCGCACCTACTCCTGCAGCATCGACGGCTTCGCCTACCGGCTCAAGGAGGGGGCGTGGACCTGGAAGGACTCGGTCCGCTACACCTCCAGCTGCAACACCATCGGCGGCACCTCCGGCTCGCCCGTCATCGACACCGCCACCGGCCTGGTGACGGCCGTCAACAACACGGGCAACGAGGACGGCGAGCGCTGCACCGACAACAACCCGTGCGAGGTCGACCAGAACGGCAACGTGACGGTCCGCCAGGGCATCAACTACGCCGAGGAGACCTACGGCATCCCGGCCTGCTTCGCCCCCGGCAACCGGCTCGACCTGACCCTCGCGGGCTGCGTGCTGCCCCGGCCGTAGCACCCCGGCCGTAGTGCCCCGGCCCCGACGCTGCGGCCGCGCACCTCCCGGGCCGCCCGTCCCCCTCCGGCGGGCGGCCCGGGGCGCGCCGCCCGGGGCGCCCCCTGTTCGAAGAAGTGAATCAGTGCTTCAATTCTTTCCGTGGCATACCGACGAACACCCGCCGTACAGGCCCGGCTGGACGCACAGCGCGAGGCGGTGCTGCTGGCCGCCGTCGACCTGCTCTCGGAACGCGGCTACGGCGGCTGCTCGATGGCGGCCGTCGCCCACCGGGCGGGCATCGCCACCGGCTCGATGTACCAGCACTTCGCCGGCAAGGCCGAGCTCTCCGTGGAACTCTTCCGGGTCACCGTCGGCCGCGAGCTGGCCGCCGTCACCGAGGCGCTCGCCCGCGAGTCCACCCCGCACCGGCGGATCGCCGCCATCGTGGAGACCTTCGCCGCCCGCGCGCTCAAGGCGCCCCGGCTGGCCTACGCCCTGCTCGCCGAACCGGCCGACGCGATCGTCGACGCCGAGCGGCTGATCTTCCGCCGGGCCTTCCGCGACCTGTTCGCCGCCCAGATCTCCGAGGCCCTCGCCGACGGCCTCCTCCCCGAACAGGACCCCGCGATGACCGCCGCCGCGCTGGTCGGCGCGGTCGGCGAGGCGCTGGTCGGCCCGCTGTGCGCGGGCGGCAGCCACCCCGACGACGTGATCCCCGCCCTGGTCTCCTTCGCCATGCGCGCACTCGGCGACCGCGATCCGGCCCCCGCCCCGACGAACCGAGGAGAAGGCTGATGCCCGCCACCCACGAGGTCACCAACCAGGTGCCCGCCCCGTACGGCCACGACGTCGCCGCCGACCCGACCCTGCTCGCCGCCCTGCACCGGGCCGGCGCCGGCTGGGCCGAGCCCGAGCTGCACGAACTCGGCGTGCTGGCCGGCTCCGAGCAGGCCTGGGAGTGGGGGCGCCTGGCCAACGAGCACCCGCCCGTCCTGCGCACCCACGACCGCTGGGGCCACCGGATCGACGAGGTCGAGTTCCACCCCGCCTGGCACGAACTGATGGGCGTCGCCGTCGGCCACGGCCTGCACGCCGCGCCCTGGCGCGAGGCGCGCCCCGGCGCGCACACCGCCCGGGCCGCCAAGTTCCACGTCTGGAGCCAGGTCGAGGCCGGCCACACCTGTCCGGTCTCGATGACGTACGCGGCCGTCCCCGCGCTGCGGACCACCCCGGCCCTGGCCGAGTGGCTGGAGCCGCTGCTGGCCTCCCGGGAGTACGACTTCGGACTGCGCGAGCCGTCCGCCAAGCGCGGCCTGATCGCCGGCATGTCGATGACCGAGAAGCAGGGCGGATCCGACGTCCGCGCCAACACCACCACCGCCACCCCGCAGCCCGACGGCAGCTACCGCCTGACCGGCCACAAGTGGTTCACCTCCGCCCCGATGTCCGACGTCTTCCTGACGCTGGCCCAGGCGCCCGGCGGCCTCAGCTGCTTCCTGCTGCCGCGGGTGCTGCCCGACGGCAGCCGCAACCGGCTGCTGCTGCAGCGGCTCAAGGACAAGCTGGGCAACAAGTCCAACGCCTCCGCCGAGATCGAGTACGACGGCGCGGTCGGCCTGCTGGTCGGCGAGGAGGGCCGGGGCGTGCCGACCATCATCGAGATGGTCAACATGACCCGGCTCGACTGCACCATCGGCGCCGCCGCCGGGATGCGCTACGGCGCGGTCCGCGCGATCCACCACGCCACCCACCGGCGGGCGTTCGGCGCCGCGCTGGTCGACCAGCCGCTGATGCGCAACGTGCTGGCCGACCTGGTGGTCGAGTCCGAGGCCGCCACCGCGGTCGCCATGCGGCTGGCCGAGTCCACCGACCGGGCGCTGGCCGGCGACGCCGGCGAGGCGCTGGTGCGGCGGCTGGGCCTGGCCGTCGCCAAGTACTGGGTCTGCAAGCGCGGCCCGGCGCACGCCGCCGAGGCGCTGGAGTGCCTGGGCGGGAACGGCTACGTGGAGGAGTCCGGGATGCCCCGGCTCTACCGCGAGGCGCCGCTGGTCTCCATCTGGGAGGGCTCCGGCAACGTCGCCGCCCTGGACGCGCTGCGCGCCATGGCCCGCAGCCCGGAGACCGTCGACGCCTTCCTCGGCGAGCTCGACCTCGCCGCCGGCGCCGACCGCCGCCTCGACGCCGCCACCGCCGCCCTGCGCAAGCAGCTCGGCGACCACGCCGAGCTCGAGTACCGCACCCGCCGCCTGGTGGAGTCCATGGCGCTGGCCTTCCAGGGCTCGCTGCTGATCCGGTACGGCGACCCGGCGGTGGCCGACGCCTTCTGCGCCTCCCGGCTCGGCGGCGACCACGGCGCGGCCTTCGGGACCTTGCCGGTCGGGGCCGACACCGCGGCCGTGCTGGGCCGGGTCCGGCTGTGACGGAGGCGTCCGGGGCCGCCGAGCGGGCCGAGGTCCGGGCGTTCTGGCGGGAGTTGGGCCTGCCCGGTCTGGTCGACGTGCACACGCACTTCATGCCGGACCGGGTGCTGGCCAAGGTGTGGGCGTACTTCGACTCGGCCGGTCCGCTCACCGGCCGGCCCTGGCCGATCGCCTACCGCCAGGACGAGCAGCAACGCGTCGACATCCTGCGGGAGTTCGGGGTCCGGGCGTTCACCGCGATGCTGTACCCGCACAAGCCCGCGATGGCCGCCTGGCTGAACTCCTGGGCCGCGGACTTCGCCGCCCGCACGCCCGACTGCCTGCACACCGCGACCTTCTTCCCGGAGCCGGACGCCCACCGGTACGTGGCGGCGGCCCTCGAGCGCGGTGCCCGGGTGTTCAAGTCGCACATCCAGGTGGGCGGTTACGACCCCAACGACCCGCTGCTGGAGGAGGTCTGGGGCCTGCTGGCGGACAGCGGCACCCCCGTGGTCGTGCACTGCGGCTCCGGGCCGGCGCCCGGCAAGCACACCGGGCCGGGGCCGATCGGCGCGCTGCTGGCCCGCCATCCGCGGCTGCGCCTGATCGTGGCGCACCTCGGGCTGCCGGAGTACACCGACTTCCTCGACCTCGCCGAGCGGTACGACCACGTCCACCTGGACACCACCATGGTGTTCACCGACTTCACCGAGCTGACCGCCCCCTTCCCGCCCGCCGGACTCCCGCGCCTGGCGGCCCTCCGGGACCGGGTCCTGTTCGGTACCGACTTCCCCAACATCCCGTACGGCTATCCGCACGCGCTGCACGGGCTGGCCCGCCTCGGCCTCGGCGACGGGTGGCTGCGGGCGGTCTGCCACCACAACGCCGCCCGGCTGTTCGGGCTCACCCCGCCTGCGCCCGTCCCACCCGCGCTCACCCCACCTGGCTGAGCACGTCCAGCAGGTCCCGGTGCAGGCTCGGCGCGGCCGCCACGAAGCTGTCCGCCCGGGCCGTCCACGGCCGGCCCTGCGCGTCGGTCACCGCGGCGCCCGCCTCCCGGGCGATCAGCGCGCCCGGCAGCAGGTTGGTGGCGTCCGGCCCGTACTCCCAGAACAGGCCCAGGTGGCCGGAGCCGACCTGGGCGACCTGCAGCGAGGTCGGACCGAGGTTGCGGACGGCCAGCACCCGGGGCAGGACCGCGGTCAGCGACTCGCCGGCCCGCCGCCGCGCCACCGGGTCGTGGCCGGCCGTCGGCGGGTGACCGCCCGCCGCGACGGCCACCGCCAGCTCCCGGGTGAGGGGCGCGACCGGACGCCCGCCGAGCCGGGCGCCGCCGCCGTCCACCGCGGTGTAGGTGAGCCGCTGGAGCGGCGCGTGCACCACCGCCAGCACCGGCTCGCCGTCGCGGACCAGGGTCGCGGTGACCGCCCAGTGCGCCAGACCGCTCAGGTACTGCACCGCGCCGTCGGTGGCGTCGCAGCTCCACCACTCGCCGTCGGCCGGCACCGCGTCGTCCAACTCGTCCTCGCACCACCGGGCCCGCGGGTACAGCGCGGTCAGCCGCCCCCGCAGCAGCTCGGCCGCCGGGCCGTCGACGGCGGCGAAGCCGGCCATCGCCTCGGCGACCGTCGCCGCGGGCAGCGGCTGCGGCCGCTGACCGCGCGCCAGGTGCGCGCCCACCTCGTGCACGGCCTCCACCACATCGGCCAGCAGATCCATCCCGGTACTCCCGTTCCTGTGTCGTGATCGTCCGGCCCTCGCCGGCCGGGCGGACAAGAAGTACCGTGGATCCGGCCGCCGGGGACGTACGGCGGTGGGGATCCTGCGGAGATCGGACACCATGGACACAGATTCGGCGGATCCCGCCGGGCTGCTCGATCTGCTGGACCGGCAGCTGGTCTGCGCGCTCCAGGTCGACGGGAGGGCCGGGACCGGCCGGATCGCCGAGGTGCTCGGGGTCTCCGCCCGTACCGTCACCCGACGGCTGTCCCGGCTGACCGGGACCGGCCTGGTCAAGGTGGTGCTGATGCCGGACGCCCACGAGGCGGCGACGGGCGCCGTGCTGCTGCGGGTCCGGGTGCTCAAGGGCAAGGTCCGGACGATCGCGCAGGCGCTGGCGGCCCGCCCGGACGTGCCGTTCGTCGACGTGATGCTCGGCGGCCAGGAGATCGGCGCCGTGGTGCTCGCCGACGGCGGCGCCCGGGACCACCTGCTGAACACCCAACTGCCCGCCACCGGCGCGGTGGTGGAGACGGCGGCACACGCGGTCCTGCACCTGTTCGCGGACGCGGGCCACTGGCGGGCCGGCTGGCTGAGCCCCGAGCAGGAGGCTGCCCTCGCCGCGCCCGCGGCCGACCCCGCACCGGCCGGTACGCCGCCGCCCGGGCCGGACGCGCTGGACCGCCGGCTGCTGGCGGCCCTCGCCATCCCCGACCGGGGCCTGGACCACGGCGCGTACGTGCCGCGGGTGGAGATGTTCCCGGCGGCGGA
>NZ_JBEZIR010000199.1:0-11131 GCF_040651175.1 Kitasatospora sp. NPDC048540 | reverse complement strand
GGCGGCGGTCAGCAGCACCGCGGTGAGGGCGACCAGCGGCAGCATCAGCAGCCACTGCGGACCCGCGCCGCCGGTCGCCTGGACCTGCGCCGTCCGGGCGCGGCTCCGCCCGTTGCGGCCCCGCACGGTCCCCGGCCTGCGCCGCAGGCCGCCCCCACCCGCTGGCACAATGGCGGAGTGATCGACGCACGACGGCTGCGGACCCTGCGGGCCGTGGCCGACCACCGGACCGTGACGGCCGCCGCGGCCGCGCTCTACCTCACCCCCTCCGCCGTCTCCCAGCAGCTCGCCGCCCTGGAACAGGAGACCGGCCACCACCTGCTCGCCCGCGACGGCCGCGGGGTGCGCCTGACCGCCGCCGGAGAGATCCTGCTGACCCACGCGGACGCGGTGCTCGCCCAGCTCGAGCGCGCCGAGGCCGACCTCGCGGCGTACCGCGCGGGCGCCGCGGGCGAGGTCACCGTGGCGGCGTTCGCGACCGGCATCGCCCTGGTGCTGGCGCCCGCCATCGCGCTGCTCGCCGAGACGGCGCCGGGGGTGCGGCTCAAGGTGCTCGACGCCGAGGGCGACGCCAGCCTGCCGATGCTGCTCGACGGCGGCGCGGACATCGCCGTCGCGGTCGAGTACCGGGGCGCGCCGCGCGCCGACGACCAGCGGCTGACCCGGGTGCCGCTGTACGCGGAGCCGTTCGAGGCGGTGCTGCCGCTCGGCCACCCGCTGGCCGAGGGCCCCGGCCCGGTCGCCGTCGCCGAGCTCGCCGCCGAGCCGTGGATCGGCCCGTACCCCGGCAACCCCTGCCACGACGTGGTGCTGCTCGCCTGCGAGTACGCGGGCTTCCAGCCCAGGCTGGTGCACTCCTCGGACGACTTCCGCGCGGTGGTGGCGCTCGCCTCGGCCGGTGCGGGCGTCGCACTGGTCCCCCGCTCGGCGCTGCGCGGCGCCGACCTGTCCAAGGTGGCGGTCCGCCCGGTGGACAGCGCGCTCGCCACCCGCAAGGTCTTCGCCGCGGTCCGCGGCGGTGCGGAGCTGCACCCCCTGATCCGCCCGGTGCTGGACGCCCTCACCACGGCCGCGGCGGGCCTCGCGCAGTGAGGGCGGCCACGGCCGCGGACGGTCAGTCGGTGATCTCGACCCCCTTCCAGAACGCCACCATCCCGGCCACGTGCGCGGCCTCCGGCTTCGGGTCGGGGTAGTACCAGGCGGCATCCGGGTTCTCGGCGCCCGCCACCCGCAGGGTGTAGTACGAGGCGATGCCCTTCCACGGGCAGTGGGTGGTGGTCGCCGACGGGCCGAGGAACTCCGCCCGCACCGACTCGGCCGGGAAGTAGTGGTTGCCCTCCACCAGGACGGTACGGTCGCTGTCCGCGATCATCTGGCCGTTCCAACGCGCTGTGGTCATCCCGCCATTGTGGCCGATCCCGGCCCGCCCGGCCCGGCCCGCCCGGCCCAAGTCCGGCCCGGCCACCGCATCCTGACTGGCCGGCCGCGCGGCTGTCATATGCTGCCGGATGGTCCGGCCCCGCTGACCGGACGGACCGCCACCCACCCCCAGCAGGAGCGTCCCGATGAGCGACCACCACCTCGACCCCGACCCCGCGGCCCTGCCGGTGGCCGTGATCGGCCTCGGCGACATCGCCCAGAAGGCCTACCTCCCGGTCCTCACCACCCAGCCCGGCCTCGACCTGCGGCTGATGACCCGGGACCGCGCCAAGCTCGACCGCCTCGGCGACCTCCACCGGCTCCCGCACCGCTACACCGACCTCGGCGAGCTGATCGACAGCGGCATCCGGGCCGCCTTCGTGCACGCCTCCACCGACCAGCACGTGCCGATCGTCGAGCAGCTGCTCACCGCCGACGTCGACGTGTACGTGGACAAGCCGCTCGCCTACCACCTCAAGGAGGCCCGGCACCTGGTCGAGCTCGCCGAGCGCCGCGGCCGCTCGCTGATGGTCGGCTTCAACCGCCGCCACGCCCCGGGCTACCAGCAGGCCGCCGAGCGCCCGCGCGACCTGATCGTGCTGCAGAAGCACCGGGAGGGCCTGCCGGAGGCCGTCCGCAGCGTGGTCCTCGACGACTTCATCCACGTGGCGGACACGCTGCGCTTCCTGGTCCCCGGCGAGATCGAGCACATCGACGTCCGCTCCCGGACCCGGGACGGGCTGCTGGAACACCTGGTGCTCACCCTGGCCGGCCCCGGATTCACCGCGCTCGGCATCATGAACCGGGTCAGCGGCTCCACCGAGGAGGTCCTGGAGATCTCCGGCTCCGACGCCAAGCGGGTGGTGGTCAACCTGGCCGAGGTGATCGACCACAAGGGCCAGCCCAGCATCCGGCGCCGCGGCGACTGGGTGCCGGTCGCCCGGCAGCGCGGCATCGAGCAGATCGTCACCTCCTTCCTGGACTCCGTCCGGGCCGGCCGGACCGTCTCGGCCCAGGACGCGCTGCGCACCCACGAACTGTGCGAGGAGATCGTCACCCGGGTGGAGGCCCAGGCCGCCGGCTACTGAGCCGCCGCCCGGGCCGGGCCCGCCCCGCGGGCGTAGCCTCGGGAGAGGACCCGTCCCCGAACACGGTCCGCCCGGCGGCCGCCGTCACCTTGGCGCCTCCCCGGGCGGGTGGTGACCGATGCTGAGACACGAGCAGTCGACCGAGCGGCCGGAGCACGACCTCCCGGCCGCGGGCCCGGCCCCGACGGGGGCGACGGCCTGCGGAGGCCGGCCAAGGATGGTTCGTCTCCTGGTGGTTTCCTGGGCACGGCCCGGAACGTCCAAAGGATCCTCCAAGAATGCGGTGCTAGCTTCGGGCGCCATGACCGACCTGCTCCGACCTGCGCATCCGGGTACCCGCAACGATCCGCGGCAGCACGGCCCGCGACAGTACGACCCCCGGCAGGCAGGCCCGGGCAGAGCCGTCCGGGCGGGCCACCGGCTGCGCCCGCGCCACCTGGCCTGGCCGCTGTTCGCGCTCGCCTTCGGCTGGTACCTGTGGACCTACGGCCTGCCGTACGCCAACGACGTGGTGTTCTGCTGGCTGATCGGCGCACTGGTGGCAGCGTCGGTGCACAGCGGCGGCCGCCGGGGCTGGCCGCTGGTGCTGCGGGACTGGGTCCCGGTGATGGCGGTGGTCTGGGTCTACTCGCTGCTGCGCGGCTACGGCGCGCACACCCCCTGGCCGGTCCGCTACGAGCCGCAGCTGAGCATCGACACGTTCCTCGGCGGCGGCGAGACCTGGACGGTCCGGCTGCAGCACTGGCTGTACACACCCGGCCACCCGCACTGGTACGACTACTCGGCCGTCACCGTCTACATGTCGCACTTCTTCACGGTCTTCCTGGTGCTGGCCGTGCTCTGGAAGCGCCGCTACCCGAGCTTCCGCCGGCTGCTGGCGCTCTACCTGGCGGTCACCTTCGCCGGCTTCGCCACCTACGTGCTCTACCCCGCCGACCCGCCGTGGCTGACCGGCCAGGAAGGGCACATGCCCGCGGTCACCCGGATCGTCTCCGACGTGCTCAACCAGAGCGGGCTGCCCCGCGCCGGGTCGGTGTTCGAGAACGGCAGCGAGTTCGCCAACGACGTCGCCGCGATGCCGTCGCTGCACGCCGCGTACCCGATGCTGCTGGCGCTGTTCTTCTGGCGCGGCGCGGGCCGCTGGACCAGGGTGCTGCTGGCCGCCTACCCGCTGGCGATGGCCTTCACCCTGGTCTACGGCGCCGAGCACTTCATCGTCGACATCCTCGCGGGCTGGGCCTACGCGGTGGTGCTCTGGTACGTGCTCACCCGGGTGCTGGACCGCCGCGCCCGGGCCAGGGCGGAACGCGCCAGGCGGGCCACGACCGCGCCCGCCGGACCGGTCAGGGTCCCTGCCGACGGACGCTAGGCCGGCCGGGCCCGGGCCGGTCAGCCGGGCCGGGCCGGCCGGGCCAGGGCGAGCAGAGCGGCGTCGTCGTCCAGCCCGTGCGGCGTGTAGGCGCGGACGTCCGCCAGCAGCCGGTCCAGCAGCGGCTCGGGCCCCTCACCGGCCGGCATCGCGGACAGCCGCTCGGCGAGCGGATAGAACACCCCGGCCGTGTCCCGGGCCTCCGACACCCCGTCGGTGTAGAGCAGCAGCAGGTCGCCGGGCCCCAGCGGCACCTGCTGCACCGGGTAGCACCCGCCGGTCAGGCCCAGCAGGGCGAGCGGCGGCGACCAGGCCGGCGGATCGACCTCGTCCACCCGGTGCCGGGTGCGCAGCAGCGGCGCCGGATGCCCGCAGTTCACCAGGCTGGCCGAACCGTGCTCCGGCACCGACACCAGGACCGCGGTCACGAACTCCTCGTCGCCTGGCCGCCGCGCCACCGTCGCGTCCAGCCGCCCCGCGATCCGGCTGAGATCGGCCTCCGAGACGGCCGCCTCCCGGAACACCCCCAGCACGTCCGCCGCCGTCTCCACCGCGCCGAGCCCCTTGCCGCGGACATCGCCCAGCAGCACCCGCACCCCGAACGGCGAGTCCAGCACCGCGTACAGGTCGCCCCCGATCCGGGCCTCGGCCGCGGCGGGCGCGTACCGCACCGCTGCCCGCAGCCCGCCGATCCGCGGCGCCACCGGACGCAGCAGCGCCTGCTGGGCGGCCTCGGCCACCGAGCGCAGCTGCGCCAGCCGGCGTTCCCGGTCGGCCACCAGCGCGACCGAGGCCGAGCTGGAGACGGCCACCGTCGCCACGGCGGCCGCCGACGCGGCGTGCACCCCGGTGCCGACCTGGCCGTTGAGCACCGCCAGCACGCCCACCGCCGCCAGTGCGACGCCGCCGGCCGCCAGCGGCACCCACGGGCGCCGGGTACCGGTGCCCGCGAGGACCGGCACGGCGGCCAGCAGCGGGGAGAAGGTCAGCCTCGGTCCGGTGAACAGGTCGGCGAGCAGGACCAGGGTGATCAGGACGTAAGCGCCCAGGATGAACCGCCCCCAGCGGGGGGAGGCGGCCGGCGGCAGCCGGGCATCCGACTCGTCATCGATCGCCATCGGGCCTCCCGCCGTCGGACATCACTCCATTCTGGCCGCCGCTCCCGCCCGTCCGCCTGACGTGGCCGGCGCCTGCGCGGGCCCCGGTACCCCCGCCGCGCCGACCGCGGCAGGGCGGCGCAGCAGCACCAGCACCAGCACGCCGCCGGCCAGCCCGAACGCCCCCGACACCAGGAAGGTGTCCCTCAGCCCGGCCGCGAACGCGCCGCGCACCAGGTGTTCCAGCGCCGGCCGGGCACCCTCACCGGCCCGGGCGACCAGCGCTCCCGCCTGCCCGCCGCTCAGCGCGTCCGCGGTGCCCTGCGGGTCGGCGCCGCCGCCGCCCCGCAGCCCGTCGGCCAGACCCGCCCGGAAGACCGCGCCGAGCAGCGCGATGCCGAGCGCGTTGCCCAGCTGACGGGCGGTGTTGAGGGCGCCGCCGGCCATCCCGGCCCGCGCCCCCGGCACGGCGGCCATCGCGGCGGCGGCCATCGCCGGGGTGGCCAGGCCGACCCCCGCGCCACTGACCGCGAGACCGGGCGCCAGCGCCGCCCAGCCGGAGTCCGCCCCGACCACCGCCTGCAGCAGCGCGCCGACGCCGATCAGCAGCAGACCGCCGCCGACCGTCAGCCGCGGCGGTACACCGTGCAGCCGCCGCCCGCCGACGGCCGCCGTCACGAACGCGACCACGCTCATCGGCAGCAGCGCCAGCCCCGCCGCGACCGGGCCGAGACCCAGCACCGACTGCAGCCACAGCGAGGAGTACGCGAGGTACGAGAACGCCGCCGCGGACAGCAGCAGGCCGCCCGCCAGGATGCCCGCGAAGGCCGGGCTGCGCAGCAGCGCGAGGTCCAGCATCGGGTGGGCGCTGCGCCGCTCCACCAGGACGAACGCCAGCAGGGCGAGCGCGCCGAGGGCGAACAGGCCGAGCGTGGTGGCCGAGCCCCAGCCGTTGTCCCCGGCCTTGATCAGGGCGTAGGTCACCGACCCGGCGGCCACCGTGAAGGCCACCGTGCCGGGCAGGTCGAGGCCGGCCGCCCGCGGGTTGCGGGACTCGGCGACCACCCGCAGCGTCACGGCCACCGCCACCACACTGACCGGCAGGTTGACGTAGAAGATCCAGCGCCAGTCGAGGTGCTCGGTGAGCAGCCCGCCGAGGATCGGCCCGGCCGCCGCGGCGGCCCCGTTCACCGCGCCCCAGACCCCGAACGCGACACCCCGGTCGCGGCCCTGGTAGGCGTGCCCGAGCAGGGCCATGGTGGTGGCGAACATCGCCGCGCCGCCGACCCCCTGCACCACCCGGAAGGCGATCAGCTGCTGCGGCCCGGTGGCCAGGCCGCAAGCCAGCGAGGCGCCCGCGAACAGCACCAGCCCCGCCAGGTACACCTTGCGCCGCCCGACCAGGTCGGCGAGGGCGCCGGCGCCGAGCAGCAGCGCGGCCAGCGCCAGCGCGTAGCCGTCCATCACCCACTGCAGGTCGGCGAAGCCGGTGTGCAGCGCGGTGGCCATGTCGGGGAGGGCGACCGTCACGATCGTGACGTCCACCAGCAGCATGAACGCCCCCAGACAGACCGCCACCAGCGGTAGCCATTTGCGCATCGGAGTTCTCCTCGGTCCCGTGACCGGATCCACGACCGCCCGGCCCACCCGCCGAATCTCGCAGCCGGATCGCGGATCGGCCGCACCACGGCGGCCCGGGCTGCGGAATCCGACACCCCACCCGCCTGTCATGATGGAAACCATGCAGAGCGGCACCCCGGAACTGGACGCCCTGGACCGATCCGTCGTCCAGGCGCTGATGATGGACGGCCGGATGCCGTTCAGCCGGCTCGCCCAGGTGCTGGAGGTCTCCGACCAGACGGTGATCCGCCGCTACCGGCGGCTGCGCACCGCCGGTCTGCTGCGGGTGGTCGGCCTGCCGCTGGGCCACCGGGTGGGGCTGTACGAGTCCTGGCTGCGGGTGCAGTGCACGCCGGACGCCGCCGTCCAGGTGGCCGACGCGCTGGCGCGGAGGCCGGACATCGCCTGGGTCACCCTCAACTCCGGCGGGACCGAGATCCACTGCGTCTCCAAGGCCCGCAACCAGGCCGACCGGGACGCACTGCTGCTGCAGAAGCTGCCCGGCACCCGCCGGGTCACCGGGATCACCGCGCACAGCATCCTGCGCACCTTCGTCGGCGGTCCCGGCCGCTGGGCCGGCCTGGACGCCCTGAGCGAGCGGCAGGTCCGGGAACTGGAGCGGCCCTGGGTGTTCGGCCCCGGGCAGCGGGTCGAACTGGACGAGGCGGCGCTCGCCATGCTCGCCGTACTCGGCCGGGACGGCCGCTGCGGCTACCCCGAACTGGCCCGCGCCACCGGGCTGTCCCAGTCCGCGGTGCGCCGCCGGCTGGAGCAGCTGCGGGACAGCGGCGCGCTCTTCTTCGACGTGGAGATCTCCCCGGCGCTGTTCGGCTTCCACGCGCAGGCGGCGCTGCTGGTGTCGGTGCCGCCGGCCGACCTGGCGGCGACCGGCGCGGCCCTCGCGGGCCACCGGGAGGTGCCGTTCGCGGCGGCCATCACCGGGTCGGCCAACCTGCTGGCGGTGGTGGTCTGCCGGGACAACGACGCGCTGTACACCTACCTCACCGAACGGATCGGCGCGCTGGCGGCCGTTCAGCAGGTCGAGGTGGTGCCGGTGCTGCGGACCGTCAAACGGGCGGGGATGCTGATGGACGGGGTACGCCTGGTCGACCCGCCGGCGGGGTGGGCCTGAGCGTCCGGAGGCGGGCGCCGGGTGCTCGGGTCCGCGGGTGCTCAGTCCTCGGTGGGCAGCCAGCTGCCGTGCAGGCCGAGCGGGACCCGGACCGGGATCCGCACCCGCGCCATCGGCCCGGACCCCGGGTCGGCGTCCGGGATGACCAGCAGCCAACTGCTCAGGTCGGTGCGGTCGGTGGCGTAGGTCAGCCAGTACCCCGGACCGCCGCCGGCCGAGGGTGCGAACACCGGCTCGCCGACCGACAGGTCACCGGCCGGCCACAGCACCGAGGCACCGGGGTCGTCGGCGCAGTCGTACCAGCGCAGCGCGTCGAACTCGCCGGGCAGCAGGTCGACCCGGCCGCTCTCCGCCGCGACGGCCGCCCGCCGGTGCGGCCGGCCGATCAACCGGTCGTCCACGCGGGGGAGTTCGACCGGCGCGTCGTCCAGGGCGGTACGCCGGACGGTGCCCGCGGCCGGGTCGAGGACGGCGCGGGTCAGGCCGCCCGGGTTCGGCGGCGCGGCGGCGTCGGGCGCGCCGAGGGTGAGGTGGGCCCACTGGACGTAGTCGAGGACCACCGAGCCGTCGGGACGGTCGTAGGCGTTCACCGTGTGCCACAGCCAGAACGCGTCGTCCGCCGCCCAGCGGACCGGCCCGCCGTCGCGGGGGATCAGGGCGATCCTGGTACCCCGCTCGGGCCGCCAGTCGATCATCGAGCCGCCCTCCATCGCGGCCGCGAGGTCGAAGAAGGCGGGGGCGAGCACCAGCACCACGAAGCGGGCGGTCAGTGCCATGTCGTGGATCATCATCGGCCGGTCCACGCCGTCGACGGCCGTCGGGCCGCGGGTGACGGTACCGGCCGGGCCGAGCATCGCCCAGGTCAGGTACGGCGGTTCGAAGGCGTAGCAGAACACCGCCAGCTCACCGGTGAGCGGATCGGTCTTGGGGTGGGCGGTGATGCCGGCGGGCAGCGCGCCGTCGAAGGTCTCGCGGCCCGCGGTCGCCAGGTCGGGCGTGATCCGGAACGGGCAGTCGGACTCGGCGAGCGCGAGCAGCCGCCCGGCGTGCCGGACCACGTTGATGTCCGGCAGGTCCCGGAAGGTGCCCGCGAGTTCGGGGGAGACGTCCGGTTCCGACGGCGTGATCATCGACTGCAGGCCGCCCCACAGCGCGCGCCCGGCCCGTTCCTCGGCGATCACGGCCGGGGTCCGCACGAAGCGGTTGCGGTACCGCGCCCGGCCCCCCGAGAGCCACACCCCGTGCAGCATGCCGTCGCCGTCGATCGGGTACAGGTACGAGCCGATCGGGCTGAACCGCGGATTGGGCCCGTTGCGCAGGAACAGCCCGTCCAGTCCGTCCGGCAGTTCGCCCAGCACCGCCAGGCCGGTCGCGTCGACCTCCTCGGTGACCGGCGCGAACCGGCCCGACAGATGGGCGACCCGGGCCGGGTCGAAGGCGGGTGCGGTGTGCGTGGTCATGGCGGCCTCCCGGTGAACGGCACGGCACGGCCTCCAGTCAACTGCGCACGCCGCCGGGCGGCAACAGCCCGGGCGGCCCGCGCCGCCGTCACCCTGTGTGCACAGCGGGCCCGGGGATGCGGGGAGTTGGAGCCGGTCCGAGCATGGAAGGGGCGGGCCGCACCCGCGGCCCGCGCACCGGGGAACCGCGCTGGAGGTGCTCAGTGGCCGGGACCGACACGGGCTGGGGAGACACGGGCCGGGGCAGCGCCGGCCGGGGCGGTGCCGGGCGGACCGGCACGGGACCGGACGGCCCGCAGGGCGCACGGTCCGGGAACATGCTGTTCGCGTTCGCGCCGTGGATCATCTTCGACGTGGTGGCCGGGCCCAGCACCTGGAAGCTGGCGGCCTTCGCGGCCCTGGTCGCCTCGGTCCTGGTCAACCTCCCCGACCTGCGACGGGGCCGCCCCAAGGTGCTGGAGGTCACCGGGATCGCCTTCTTCGCGGTGATCTGCGTCCTCGCGCTGGTGCTCGACCGGCACGACCTGATCTGGCTGGAGACCTACGCCCAGGTGATCGCCAACGGTGTGATCGCCGTGGTGGCGCTCGGATCGCTGGCCTTCGTCCCGTTCACCGAGCAGTACGCCCGCGAGAGCACACCGCCCGAGATCTGGCACAGCCCGCTCTTCCGGCGCACCAACCTGGTGCTGACCGCGGTCTGGGGCGGGGTCTTCGCGGTGACCGCCCTGCTCGGCCTGATCGCGCTGCACATCTCGGGCGGCACCGACTGGCTGAACTGGGTCATCCCGATCGTCCTGCTGGTGGCGGCGATCCGGTTCACCCAGTGGTACCCGGAACAGGTCCGTGCCCGCGCCCGTGCCACGGCCCGCCCGATCGGCACCCGGGCACACTGAGGACCCCTGCCCCGGGCCGCCGGCCTACCCGTGGTCGGCGGCGTCCCCGGCGGCGGGCCCGGGATCCGGCGCGGCCTTGGTGTGCAGGACCTCGCGGGCCTGCTCCGCGGCACGGGTGAGGCTCTCGCTGACGAAGTCGAGGAAGCGGGCGATGTTCTCCAGCCGGGCGGCCGCCGGGGTGCCGGGGCCGAGGACACCGACGCCCTGCCGTGCGGTGTCGATGATCTGCAGACTGGAACGGGCGCTGGCGACCATCGCCTGGTACCAGATGTCGTCGTCGACGATGTAGCGCTCGCGGCGTCGCTCGTCGCGCTCCCGGCGGATGAGGCCCTGACTCTCCAGGAACGACACCGCCTTGGAGACGGAGGCCGGGCTGACCTGGAGGCGCTGGACCAGTTCGGCCGCGGTGAGGCTGCCCGAGTCGGTGACGTACAGGCTGGCCTGGACCCGGGCCATCATCCGCGGCGTACCCGCCTGCATCAGGACGGCGGTGAACACCTCCTCGAAGTCCCGGACGGCCTCGGCGTCGCGCCCGTGGGCCTGCGGGGCCGTCCCGGGCTGCCGGGGCGCGGCCGGCTTGCGCCGGTGGGCGCGGCGTTCGGTGGCGCGGTGGGCCAGGTCGGCGCGGTACGCGGTGGGGCCGCCGTTGCGCAGCACCTCACGCGTGATCGTCGAGGTCGGACGGTCGAGGCGCCGGGCGATCTCGGCGTAGGCGAGGCCGTCGGCCAGTCCCAGCGCGATCTGCTGACGTTCCTGCTGGGTGAGCCTGCCTCCGGGCATCGCGGTCTCCTTCGCGCACGGTCCTTGGTGCCGCCACCTTAGCGTTCAGCTCCATTCCATTGCAACAGTCGACTTGGGGTGCGTTGCATTACTCTCCATCCTCGGTGCAACGATTTTGCGGTATTGAGCTGCGGAGATGCTGATTTGATGCAACATCGGCATTGCTGGATCCATGAACGCAACGTAGCGTTTCTCTCATCAGAAACGGCAGGGCGAAGGGCGCCCGCCGCAACCGAAGGAGCACGCCATGCAGAAGTTCGACACCCCCGCCCC
>NZ_JBEZIR010000198.1:0-11216 GCF_040651175.1 Kitasatospora sp. NPDC048540 | reverse complement strand
CGGGCCAGGGACGGGGGACGTCCGGCGGCGGGGCGGGCACCGCTGCGGGCCGGCCCCGGTTCGTTGACCAGCTCGATCGACGAAGCATATGAAGGGTCTGCGTGGGGCATCGGGGTGGTCGCGCAGATGAGCGACAGAGCCGAAAGTGATCCAGAACCCCATTCGGCCGCTGCTGACAGCGGTCGGGCGGTGGCACCCGAGTTGGGCGACGAAGCCAAGGGATGCAGTGACCCTGAAGCCTCCAGATGGTACATATGTGAACATAGCACCCTTAATAGCACTCACGTTCGACCCCGGAATGGCACCTACAACGCTCAAACTGAGAGCTCCCGGTATGGCGGGCCACCGGGGCGGCCGATAGGGCCTCCTAGGGGCCTTTACGGGATTTTCCCTGCGCAGGCCGAGCCTTCCCGGCCGCTTGCAAGCCGACCTGGTGTCGATTTCGACCGGCAGACCCGGCACGACCACTGCGGATAGCGACTCCCGTACCCCTGGCCGGAACACCACCCGGACCAGGTCCGGCCGCCCGGCGACCGGCGCCGAGCAGTGAGGCCTTGGCGCAGATGGCGTGTCCAGGAGCATCCTGGACAGACGGATCTCACCCGACAGATCCGGGGGCCACACGGACCGCTGGCCGTGCCGGACCCCAACATCCGAGCGCCCACGCGGCGCCTCTCCGCACCTCGGGGGTGCTCCCCATGACGACGACACGTCGGGACCTCACGACTCTGGGCGAGAACATCGAGTCGACCGGCCTGGTCACGCCGTCCGTGCAGGAACGGGTGCGCAGGTTGGTGGCCTCCCGGGCCAGGGACCGGGACGACTGTCAGATGCTGCTGGAGGCATTGGGCCTGGCCGATGACCCGGACCAGGCTCCCATCCCAAGGGATCACTAGACGCGCGGGTACCGGCAACCACGGCACGACGGCGGCACAGGCGATGCGAGCCCATGGCGCACGCGAGCGGGATGCAGGATCAGCACCCGGGCCCCCTGACCTGCAGATATGCGCATAGCAATGAGCTTGCGGCGTCACACGCGTGCGACGATGCAACCACCGATAGAAATAGTGACGATGCCATCCATATCAACTAACACCGAAAGGATGAACCATCGACCCATTCACCATCCGAACGTAGCGATCACTTACCGAAACACCAGTGGTTCGATCCACCGACCAAATTGTGAATAGATCCCATGAACGACAGGTGGCAGCATCCATCGGTGCACTTTTCGATACCACGTCGCTCCCACCCATTGACCGCCCCACTGACCCACCGACCCGATAACCCATCGGCGGAACCACCGTCCGACCTATCCGAACTCCGGTCGACCGATGCACGGCAGATAAGAACGATCCACCCCGGACCTCTTCAGCCGCCACCTGGCCCCCGCCTGGGCGAGCGGCCGGCCCGCCCGGCGGCCGGCCACCGATCCCGCCGCTGTCGAATATCTCTTCCCCCCACCGGAAAACAATTCGATCAGATGTACGCCTTTACGAGAATCACGACATAACACAACCGCCACGACACGCCGCACTGACGTCCCGTCCTGCGTGCCCCTGGTAACGTCAGCTACTAGTTCCCTCAGCACTGGAACACACGGGCCGCACACCTTGCAAATTCAGCGCCCGACCCAGCATTTGAGGCAAGCGGTCCGATCACTGCTGGAAGTACCAGCCGTGCAGCTTTCATAGCTTGGAGCAGATGATGAGGGTCCTAGCGATTGCCAGCCAGAAGGGTGGCGTCGGCAAGACCGCCACCACCGTCAACCTCGCAGCAGGCCTGGCCCTCATGGGCAGCCGCGTGGTGGTGGTCGACCTGGATCCCCAGGCCCAGGCCAGCAAGGCGCTCGGGATCCGGCTCGAAGGCGGCACGATCCAGAACTCGCTCGGCTTCGCTCTGCAGGCCGCAGTCCAGAGCGTGCCGACGGACCTCCGCCGCTACGTCATGGACCGCAGCGAAATACTGACCAAATGGGGCGCCGAAGGGACACTGATGCTCCTCGCGTCGGAGGACGCGACCATGTCGAACGCCCAGCACCTGCTTCACACGGCCGGGCCGGACAAGGCGACGCTCCTGCGCGGGCTGCTCACCCAGCTGGCGGACGACCTCGATTTCGCCGTCATCGACACCCCGCCCTCCGTAGGCGCCCTCCCCGCTCAGGCCCTGGCCGCATCCGACTACGCGATCGGTCTCTGCAGCCACGAGTACCAGACCCTGGAGGGCGCCGTGGCCATGAAAGCGACCCTCCGCTACGTCACACAGCGCACCGGCGGAGCCGCCGACCCGCTCTACCTCGGGGCCGTACTCAACAAGTGCAACCCCGTCAGCAAGTGGAAGCGCCAGGAGGTCGACGTCCGCAACGGCATGGTGGAGGCCGGTCTCCTGCCGCTCATCTCCGAAATCCGCGCCGACGACCGGATTTCCGGCAGCTACGCCTCCCAGGCCCCGGCGGTGATCCAGTTCGGCAACCACGAACCGGGCAAGCGCTACGCCGCGCTGCTCCAGGAACTGTTCGTCCGCATGGACACCCCCGAAGCAGAGTGGGAGATCGCACCGACCGCCGACGCCCAGCTGGCAGCTCTCGAGACACGCAGGGAGAAAGCCGTGATCAGTGTCTGACACACCCAAGAAGGTCCCAAAGGCTTTCAGCGGGGTGCGACCACCGGCTGAGAGGCCACGGTCACGGGCACGCTCTCAACCACAGCCGGCAGCAGCCGCGAGCTTCATGGCAGGTCTGACGGAGTCGGCGGAGGACGTCGCAGCGCGTTCGTACCTCGGTTCCGGAACCTCAGCGGTTCTCGTGGGGCAGCAGCTCACCGCGCCTGCGGTCACGACCACGCCGACTGCCGCGACCGCCGCAACGACCGCGGACCCCGTCCCGGCAACCGCCTTCAGCCCGTCCCCCGGGACGGCCCCGGCCTCGCCGACGGCCTCCGAGGCCAGACGGGCGGTGCTCGACTCCTTCAAATCGGCCCGGGCCCACCCCCACACCTGGACGCAGCACGGCTTCATCCTGCTGCCCGACGTGATGTCCGCGCTCAAGGCTCGTGTGGCCGCCGACCGGAGATCGGTGCGCAGCACCGAGCTCTCGATCGGGCACTACCTCGACGCCGCCCTCCGCCTCGGCCCCAAGAGCATCGACGGGCAGATCGCCTGGGCCCAAGAACTCCTCGAATCACGGGACGGTTTCACCGACCGTGGGGCGAAGAGCAGCTACCGGGTCGGTCCTGAATCCTTCGAGATCGTCTCGAATCTCAAGGGTGAACTCGACATGGCCAAGTACGGACGCAAAGGACTCGTCGTCGTCTCCGCCATCGCTTGCCGATTCCTGGAGCGTCTCGCCGCGGAAGGCCCGCTGACCCGTCCGTAAACGCTGACCAGCAGACCTGCCGGGCCTCTCCTGAACAGACAGGGGAGGCCCGATCGCGTTTCGGGCCGAGCTGCTGGGGATTGCACGTCCCCGGGGCACATCGCCACGCGCTCTGTGCAGCCATGACCGCTTTGACCAGGGCATATGCGGATCGCTATACCGATAGCCGTACCGATGCAACCACCCATACATCGACGGGTCGACTTCACGACGCACCTTACGACCGCCGCTGAGTATCACCGAGAGGTGCACGGTTGGAGCGGTGGCACCACCCTCCGTTGCAACTACCGCCGTGAACATGCATGGATCCCCCGACCGCCTGATGCACCGATCCCCGCCACGGTGGATTTACTTTCCCATTCATCGACGGACCTTCATCCATCACCAATGGAAGATACAGACACCTACCCTCGACATTTCCGCGCCATTCACCGCCTACTGCCGGGAAACGTTCCAGCAGCGCAGGAATAAACGTGATCGGTGCGATATATTCGCCATCGTTGTCTGCTCTGCATCGGCTTGGCTCAAGGAGCGTCCCGAAGTGTCTGCATTGCCGCCGCTGACCACGAACGCCGTGTCCACGGCCGCTCGGGTGTCCGACACCTTCGCCTACAAGGCGAAGGACCTGGGTGTCCTGGCCGAACCCCATTTCCCGAGTGACGTCATCGCCCTCCGTGTGTACCGGGCCGTCGCTGAACTCGTGTGGTTCGAGGAGGGCTGGACCAAGGAGTCCGGCAAGGCCCCCAGCACCTGGCAGATGGCCGCCATCCAGGCGGGGCGCAACGCCTTCAGTGATCCGAACACGCACCCGGGCACCGTGCTCTGGGTGCTGCGCGACCGTGTCTTCCTCGCTCATACGCCGGCCGAGCGGGCTGCCTTCGAGCTCAAAGATCTTGAAGGACAGTCGGCTCTGCGGCTGCCGGTGGGGCGCTGGGTCGCCGAGCTGCCGGAGGAGCTCCGGCTCCTCCGGCGTCGGCGACCGAGCCGGTCACGGGGGTCCCTGGCATCCGTCCGTCCCCCGCGCGAGCCACGGGGCGCCTAGGGCCGACTCCGTACCCCTCGACCGAAAGGAAGTGACCGTCCCCATAACCGAATAGACGACCCGCATCTTCGGCACCTCCTACCGGGCGCCGAGTCGGTTCTGTATGCCCTTTTCTCCTAGGAGTCAGCCATCATTCCCGCTCCGAGGTGTGTCTTCGTGCTGCCCTCGGCACTCACGCACACCGCTCAGACCGTCCCGTCACCACCCCCTGTGCCTGAGGTCTCCCGATGAGCGCCGTCCTCCGGCACGCTCCGCTGACCCGGGAGACGGCGATTCTCCTTCGTGAACGGCGTGGGAAGCCGTCACAGTGCCGGGGGGTGGACCCGGCGATGCCCGAGGGGCTTCGAAAGACCGCGGTGAACGTGCCGGCCTCGGTGATCCTGGGCTCGTTCCGGGATCTGACCGTGGTCTACATCGCCAAGGTCATCCAGCTGTCCCGCAATCAGGACAAGCACTGCGTCGCCGCCTTGACCACACTGGCCCGCTGGCTGGGACTGACCAACCGAGTGGGCACGTGCCACCGGACCGGTGACGCCCTCGTGAAAGCCCCCAGTTCCTTGTACGCCGCCCAGAAAGAGGCCACCGAGGCGGGCCTGATCACCGTCCGCCGCCGTACCCACCGTGGTGGTCGCGGCACCAGCGCGGTGCGTACCGTCGCCCCCGATCTCGGCGGCGACTTCCGGGTACCGGTCCCGGTGGCACTTCTCGGAGCGGTACCCGCCCGCCACGCACGGGCCTACATGCTGGTCGCCTACGCGAACTGCAAACGTATCCCCTTCACCCTGGCCGACCTCGCCTCGTACATCCGCCACGAGTCCGGCCACCGTAAGGGCGAGCCGATCAGCCCCGACGCCGCGGCCAGGTTGGTCGACGATCTGGAGTCCTGGGGCTGGATCGAGGTACACCGCAGGGCCGGCCGCCAAGGGCGGAACGTCATGATTCCCCGCCGGGTCCCGAACCAACCCGTCGTCCCGCCCGAGGACGACACTCACCCCCGCCGCGGGCACGGAACCGCGCCGAAGGCATCCACGGACCTCGGGTATCGGCCGCGAGCGGACCTCCCTCGCGTATCGGAAGACCACAGCCTTGACGTACAGGAGTCGGCCGGGCTGCAACTTCCTGCCCTGTCACCCGTAGGGGAGGTGGGTAGGCGCGATGCTGTGGACAACCTCGGTGGCCGCGCGCCGGAGGTTCTCGCGCTTCGCGCTGACACGGCGTCGAGTACCCCGGCTCCACGTCCGGCCGACTACCGGGGCCCGGCTCTGACGGTCACTCCGGAGATCGCATACGTGCTGGAGCCGGTCCGTTCCCTGCTCGTCCACGGCAAGGTGAACGTGTTCGTGCAGCGATGCGTCTCCCGCTCGATCGGCCGTCAGATCTCGCTCGGCGCCGCTCCTGAGCGGATCCGGCAGCGGCTTCAGGAGCGCTACGCGGGGACCGGCTTCGAGGTACACAATCCCAACGGTTGGCTGATCCGCGCCGTGGAACGGTGGGGCTGCGAGAGGGCCGAGTGCGAGCAGGGTGTCATCTGGGACACCGGGGAAACATGCCAGCAGTGCCACTTCCGGCGCGAGGAGAACCGTACGGCAGGCTTGGCCGCCTGGCGTGCGGCACATCCGGCACAGGCCGCGGCCGGCGACGCCTACTGGGCAGCCAGGCGGGAACGGGCCACCCGCGAGGCCACCGACCAGGCCCGGGAAGCCGACTCGGCGACCAACCGGCTGGCCGACCGACTGGCCACGCCTTCGGATCCGGAGTGCATCGGTCAGGACGGCTGCTGCGGCAGGCCCGTCCGCAGGATCGGCGACACCCTCTGTCCGCAGTGCGCGGGCCTCAGGCGATGCCCCGCCACCGGGTGCCGGACGTGGTACCGCGGAGAGCACTGTCCCGACCCGCACGGCCTGTCATGGCAGCACCTGAGCCTGCCTCAGGAACACGCCGGGCACGCCGGCTTCGGTCCCCGCCCCTCCGTCGTCTTCACGGAGGCCACGGACTCCGAGTTGCTGATCGGGAGGGTGTGACCGACCCGCCCTGGCCGGCTCCGGGAGAGGTGCCCGGCCGCAGCCTGCACCTCGTCGGCCGCTCCCCACCGGTACGAGGCTCACGGAGAGGAGCACCCTCGGCGATCACCATCGATGTGGCAGGTGCACTCAGCCTCCGCGCACCGGCGTCCACCGGGACGGTGTGCTCCCCTCCGAGCACGCAGTGCCGCCTCCGCTTGCGCCTCCGACACGGAGAGATTGAAGTCCTCCGACGCCCTGAGCTGTACATCGGCAGCACTGACCGAATACGCCGGCCCGTGGTCGCGACGGCTGACGACGACGGCCCAGTCCACAGCGTCGGCCAGCGCCCTTCGCTGAGCGGCCTCCGCATCGGCGCCCGGCTTCCTCTGCTGCCGGGCCAGACGCACGAGCCCGCTGAGCCTCGTGTGCGAGCCCGCCGACGAGGCCGTCGCCGGGCTTGCAGGAGCAGCGATGCGGCGCTGCCTGATCAGGAGAGGCAGGCAGCGCAGTCTCGCACGCAGGGAAGCAGGAGACGCGGACACTTGGTGCACCTTTCGGAATACGGACCGCAACGGTGAGATCAGTTTTGGTCCGGGCAGGAGACGGACGTTTCAACCGTCCCGCTCCTGCGCCAGACAAGGGAGGACCCTCCGGGCAGGAGTGCGGGCAGTCGTCCGTCCGCGGCCGGTGACGGCGTACGTCCAGCCGAAAGCCGCCTCGGGACGGAGGGTGTAAACGCCGTTTACACCCCCGACGGGCATGCGCGGTAACACTCTGGCCCTGGATGTCCCAAAATCACCCCGGCGCCACTATGGTGGCGCCATGGCCTCTCCATACTCCGACGGTGCTCGGGAAAAAGTTGCATCGAAGCTTCCTGCCGTCCTTCGCCAGGAGCTCAAGACCAGAGCGGCTCAGCTCGGCATCGACATGCAGGACGCCGTCACCGAAGCCGTCGAGCAGTGGCTGGTCCGCCCGGCCAGCCAGAACCCGGTCATCGACACCGCAGGCGCCGAAAGCTGGAACACCTGGCTCCCTGCAGGCCTCTACGCCGCGTTCAAGACCGACTGCGCCGACCGGGACATCTCCTTCGTCCAGGGGCTCGCCCAGGCCGTCCGGGTATGGGTCGACTCGCACAGCGTCTCCCTCAGCGAACTGACCATCCCCCAGTACACGCGTCGCATCGTGGTGTGCAACCAGAAGGGGGGCGTCGGCAAGACCACGATCGCCGCAGGCATCGGCCAGGCCATAGCGCTGGGGCTGCCGGCCAGCACCGGGGGATCGAAGCTGCCTGCGCTGCCCGGCCTCCGTACCCTTCTCGTCGACTACGACCCGCAGGGGCACCTCACGTCCCAGCTCGGCATCAAGCAGATTCCACCCGGCGAGGAGAGCCTGGTGACACACATGGTGGAACGCGACCGGGCTACCGGATCGCTGCTCGACCAGGTCGTGCCGATCGCTCCCGGGCACTTCGACGACCGGCTCTTCCTGCTGCCGTCGAGTTTCGACGCCTTCCTGCTCGACTCCCGGCTCGGGTCAGTACGCGGTCCGCGCGAGACCAGCCTCCAGCGCGCCCTGGCGCCACTGGAGGAACACTTCGACGTCGTCGTCCTCGATGCACCCCCGAACCTCGGCCTCGCCATGGACGCCGGGCTCTACTTCGGGCACCGTCGCAAGAACGAACCCACGGGGGCATCCGGTGTCCTGGTCCCCGTGGAGGCCGAGGACTCGTCCGCCGACGCGTACGCCATGCTCGACAGCCAGATCCGGACCATAAGCTTCGACTATGAGGTCGAGGTCGATCGCCTCGGCCTGGTGGTCAACAAGTTCGACAAACGCAAGGGCTACGTCGCCACTCACTCCCTCGAAATGTGGGAGTCCCTCGAGAGCCCGCCCGTCGTAGCGGTCGTCCCCGACCTCAAGGAACAGCGTGAGGCGGTGCACCTCAAGCAGCCGCTGCTGATGTATGCGCCCACATCCACCCAAGCGCAGCGGATGCGCGAGATCCGTCGGAGGCTCGGATGAGCGTCGCCAAGAAGCTTGCTGCCGGGGGTGGAGCCTTCGGAGCGCTTGCGCAGAGCGAGCTGCGGGGGAGGGGGGAGGTGGTGGCCCGCAGCGAAGCCCTGGACGCAACGGGGCGGGTACGCCGAGCCTCCCTCGCCCCGGTGGACTCCATCGTGTTCAACCCGCTCAACCCGCGGAAGACGATCGTGGACTCCACGATCGACGAGTTGGGTGAGAGCCTGCGCCGGCAGCAGATCGTCCCGGTCACCGTGGTGAGCCGCAGCGCCTACCTCGACGCGCACCCCGAGCAGGCGGCCAAGGTCGGGAACGCCGACTTCGTCGCCCTGGACGGCAACCGGCGCCTGCTGGCAGCGCAGCGGGTCGGCCTCGCGAATCTGCGCGTGGATCTCAACGACGACCTCGTCTCGTCTGCGTCGGACATGGTCGAGGCCGCCCTGGTCGCCAACGCGCACCGGGAGGGGGTCCTGCCGTTCGAGGAGGCCCAGGCCATCGATCAGCTCCTCACCACGGTGTACGACGGCAATCAGGCCGCCGTGGCACGGAAGCTCGGAAAGTCCAGGGCATGGGTGGGCCAGCGGTTGGCTCTTCTGCACCTGGCGCCCGAGCTGCAGGAGCAAGCCGGTGCGGGCGAGCTCGCGATCGAGGACGCGCGAAAGATCGGTGCGCGGGCCCGGGCCGGCCATCTGAGTGCCGCCGAACAGCTCGAGATGGCGGAGGCTGCGAAGCAGGCTGCCGCAGCCAGGGAAGCGGCGAAGGCGGCGGCGAAGTCCGAGCGGAGTGTCCGAGGGCCGGGGCCCGCCGCCGCACCGACTGCGCGTGCCGGGGGAGAGGAGCGCACCGTCGTGGCACCTCAGGAGCCTCGGGAAGCAGAGCCAGATGTAAACGCCGTTTACACCGAACCCGGGCGGGAGACCGATCCGAGCAGGGCCGCCGCCGACCGGGATGTAAACGCCGTTTACACCGGCGGGCCGGAGCAGCGTGATGTCGCCGAAGTGGAGGCGGGCGGCACGGTGACGGTGCAGTTCGACCCGTCCGACTTCATCCAGACGGCCCGTAGGATCCGCGAAGCGATGGACGTCCGCCAGGCGGTGAACGTGACCTCCGCGCTGCTGGCGATCCTGCAGCGAGAGCCGGAGTTTCCGGAGATCATGGAGTCGATTCGAGGCAGGATGTCCTGAACCTCGGCTCACTGCGGCGCATGAAAGCCGTCCCTCCGGACCGGGTTCCGGAGGGACGGCCTCTTTCGTCGTCGAGAGCGGACAGCTTCGTCAGCCGCCGCTGCCCGTCCTCCCCCTGCCGGGCTCAACCCGACTCGGGGCGGCCACCCGCTCGAAGGCCCGGCATCGTGACCTTGGCGGCCGTCTCGGCGCTGATCAACGCGCTGAAGCCACGGGCGGATCGTTGTTCCTCCGTGAGGTGGGCGACCCGGCCGAAGGCCGCCCTGGCACGCGCCTTGACGAACGCGTTGACGGCTTCGCCGGAGAGACAGGACAGCAGGCGCCAGTCCTCGGCGGTGAGCTCGTGATCGTCCTTGGGAGTGCCGTCGGAATGCGTGGGACGGCTCTGCGGGGTCAACCGCACAGCGAGGCGGCCTGCCTTGTCGAGGGCGCGGAACAGAGCCTCGTCCGGGGGCTGGTGGATGCGCCGGCCGTACTCCAGCCAGGCCTTCAGACGTCGAACCGGGCAGAGGGCCGGTGCCTCGTCACGGACCGGTACCCAGCTCTCCGCTGCCGGGCCTTCCGTGGGGCTCGTTCGGCTGACCACCCTCACGTCGACGCCGTCCTCGTGCATGGTGACGCCGGTGACGAGCAGTTGGGTGAGTTCGATCCGACGATTCGGCAGGTGCCAGCCGAGGGAGAGAATCGCGGCGTCACGGATGTCGGCCGGCCGGCCTCCCCGGTCACAGGTCGCCAGCATCTCTTCGAGGTCGGGCTCGCTCACGGCCGGGGAGCGCCTCTCGGTTCTGTGCGGTACCCAGGCCTGACGATATGCGGCGATCATGCCTCTGGTGATGAGGGTGCCGGGGCGGGTGTTGCCGGGGGTGGCGCGCTCCTGCCAGGTGACCACCGAGCTGGAGTAGGCGGCGACCGTGTTCGGTTCGTACCCTGCGCTCTCGATCATCCATCCCACGTACTCGATCAGCGTCGCCGTGGTGCAGGGAAGGGCCACGCGGCCCCTGGCTGTGCACCACTCCTGGAACAGCCTGATCTGGCTCTCCAGATTGCGGCTGCTGCTCTGCTCTCGCGCCGAGGCGCGGACGAGCCTGGCAGTGGCCGGGCTGATCAGAAAATCTTGATCGGTGTAGGGCTGCAACGGTGACGGCCCGTCGAAGCACGTTTCGAGAGAAGCCCTCTCACAGCAGTTGCCTCGGATCTCATCCATGACACGAGGCTAGCTCTGCGGAGCTGGAACCAGCGCCGACCTGGGAGCCATCGGCATGGCCGCCGGCAGCTGCTCGGCCTCCGTGTCGCCCTACCAATCACCCGTTCAGATCAGCAACCGGCACGAGAGTTCTCGCGTTGAACGCATCGAACCCGATCAAAAATCAGGACAGGAAGGATCTCCCATGATTAAGAAGACTCTTGCCACGGTTGGTATTGCGGCTTCGGCATTTGCCATGACGACCGTCCCCGCATCCGCAATCATCGACCACGACGGTTCTGCGGTCTCCGGCCAGGGCGACGGTGGCACCAACCACAACGGCACCGAGGGCAACCACAGCCCGAACTACCACACCCTCGACAACCCGAACCTCTGCCTGCCGGAGGTCCACAAC
>NZ_JBEZIR010000197.1:0-11294 GCF_040651175.1 Kitasatospora sp. NPDC048540 | reverse complement strand
CTTCCAATAAAGGGATCATCCCAGTGGAGTGAAAACGATCCCGCGCTTGATTGGTAGGTGGCAAAGCCTTCCGTCCCCGCGGGGAGGGTGCCCGGCCGCCGTCGTACGGGCTAGCGCAGTCCGGTGGAGCGCCGCAGCGCGGCCTGCAGCAGCCGGTCGATCAGCTCCGGGTACGGCACCCCGCTGGCCTCCCACATCTTCGGGTAGGCCGAGATCGGGGTGAAGCCGGGCATGGTGTTGATCTCGTTGACCATCCAGCTGCCGTCCTCCAGCAGGAAGAAGTCCACCCGGGCCAGCCCCTCGCAGCCGAGCGCCTCGAACGCGGCCACGGCCTGGCGGCGGATCTCGGCGGTCTGCGCGTCATCGAGCCGGGCCGGGATCTCGACCTCGGAGGAGTCGATGTACTTGGCCTCGAAGTCGTAGAACTCGAAGTCCCCGCCGACCATGATCTCGGCCGGCACGCTGGCCCGCGGGCCGTCCTCGAACTCCAGCACCGCGCACTCGATCTCGCGGCCGGTCACCCCGGCCTCCACGATGATCTTCGGGTCGTGGCGGCGGGCCTCCTCGATCGCGGCGTCCAGCTGGGCCAGGTCCTTGACCTTGGTGATGCCCATGCTGGAACCGGCCCGGCACGGCTTCACGAACAGCGGCAGGCCGAGCGCGGCGATCCGCTCCCGGGCGGCGGCCCGGCCCGGCTCGCTCTCCCACTCGCGCGGACGCACCACGGTCCAGTCACCCACGCCGATGCCGTGCGAGGCGAGGATCCGCTTGGTGTACTCCTTGTCCATGCCGGCCGCGCTGGCGAGCACACCGGAGCCGACGTACGGCACCCCGGAGAGCTCCAGCAGGCCCTGGATGGTGCCGTCCTCGCCCCACGGACCGTGCAGCAGCGGCAGCACCACGTCCACCTCGCCGAGCACCTTCGGCGCGGCACCGGGCTCGCTCCAGACCACCTCGCGGCTGGCCGGGCTGCCCGGCAGCGCGACCTGGCCGTCGGTGGACTCGGCGACCTGGTCGACGTCGGGCAGCCTGCCGTCGCTGATGGCCATCCGGTCCGGCTCGTCGCCGACCAGCGCCCAGCGGCCCTCATGGGTGATGCCGATCGGCAGCACCTCGTACTTGCTCCGGTCGATCGCCCGGAGCACGCTGCCGGCCGTGACGACCGAGATGGGGTGCTCGGAGCTGCGGCCGCCGAAGACGATCGCGACGCGCGGCTTGGCCGCGAGGTCCGGGGAGGTCTTTTCGATGCTCATATCGCTTTTGAGACTACCGTGCGGATGTTCCGGGTTCCCGTCACCGGCGCTCCGGCTTCGCCGAACGCGCCATCAGGCCCTTCAGCACCTCGTGGGTGGGCCGGCCGTTGTGCACCACGTCGACCACCGCCTCGACGATCGGCATGTCGACACCGCTGCGCCGGGCCAGGTCCAGCACCGACTCGCAGGACTTGACGCCCTCGGCGGTCTGGCTGGTGGCGGCGGTCGCCTCGGCCAGCGTCATCCCGCGGCCCAGGTTGGTGCCGAAGGTGTGGTTGCGCGACAGCGGCGAGGAGCAGGTGGCCACCAGGTCGCCCATCCCGGCCAGGCCCGCGAAGGTGAGCGGGTCGGCGCCGAGCGCCACCCCCAGCCGGGTGGTCTCGGCCAGGCCGCGGGTGATCAGGGTGGCCTTGGTGTTGTCGCCCAGGCCCATGCCGTCCGCCATGCCGACGGCCAGGCCGATCACGTTCTTGACCGCCCCGCCGAGCTCGCAGCCGATCACGTCGGTGTTGGTGTACGGGCGGAAGTACGGCGTGTGACAGGCCGTCTGGAGCCGCTTGGCGACCGACTCGTCGGAGCAGGCCACCACCGTCGCGGCGGGCTGGCGGTTGGCGATCTCCCGGGCCAGGTTGGGGCCGCTGACCACCGCGACCCGCTCCGGGCCGACCCCGGCGACCTCCTGCAGCACCTCGGTCATCCGCTTGGCGGTGCCCAGTTCGATGCCCTTCATCAGGCTGACCAGGACCGTCCGGGGGCCGAGCAGCGGCGCCCAGGCGGCCAGGTTCTCGCGCAGCGTCTGCGAGGGCACCACCAGGACCGCGAAGTCCGCACCGGCCAGCGCCTCGGCGGGGTCCGCGGTGGCCCGCACCGAGTCGGGCAGCACCACGCCCGGCAGGTAGTCCGGGTTGACCCGGGTCTGGTTGATCGCGTCGGCCAGCTCCTTGCGGCGGCCCCACAGCGAGACCTCGCAGCCCGCGTCGGCCAGGATCATCGCGAAGGCGGTCCCCCAGGACCCGTTCCCGAACACCGCACAACGGGTCACTGGGCCTGCTCCTCGGTACCGGTCTCCTTGGCCGCCGCCCGGTCGCCCTTGCCCTCGGCCGCGGCGGCCCGCTCCCGGGCGGCCCGGCGCATGTCGTACCGGACGGCCGGCGGCTGCTCGCCGCGGATGCCGGCCAGCACCTCGGTGATGGCCGTCATGATGTCCTCGGTGGCCTCGCGCAGCACCTGGGCGGTGAGTTCCTTGCCCTGGTAGCGGCTGAGGTCCACCGGCGGGCCCGCCGCGACCGTCACCTGGTGCCGGGGGAAGAGGTTGAACTTGCTCTTCCCGCCCCGGCCGTACGGCGGCACGATCTCGTGCGCGCCCCAGTGCGCGACCGGGATCACCGGCGCGCCGGTCATCAGCGCGACCCGGGCGGCGCCGCTCTTGCCGGTCATCGGCCACAGCTCGGGGTCCCGGGTGAGGGTGCCCTCCGGGTAGAACTGGACGCACTGGCCCCGCTCGATCGCGTCGATCGCGGCCCGGAACGCCTCGGCGGCGTCGGTGGACTCGCGGAACACCGGGATCTGGCCGGTCTTACGCAGCATGAAGCCGATGAACGGCACCGAGAACAGCTGGGACTTGCCGAGTATCCGCGGCGGCCGCCCGCTGTTGTACTGCCAGTGCGCGTAGACCACCGGGTCGATCACCGAGTTGTGGTTGACCGCGGCGATGAAGCCGCCCTCCTTCGGGAGGTGCTCCCATCCGCGCCATTGCGGCTTCACCAGGGCGGTGGTCACCGGCTTCACCAGCACGGCCGCGAAGCGGTACCAGATGCCGTAGTCGGCGTTGCCGAACCTGGCGTACGAGCGGCGGGCCACCCCAGCTCCTCCTCATCCGGTGCGGCACCCAGGTGCCGCACGTCCCATGTCACCCCAGGCCTGCACCGGCCCGGGTCACCGGCCCCGTCCCGCACCCCGCACCGCCGCTGCGGCACTGCCACCGAGCGATGCCGCTGCGGCACTGCCGTGAACGGGTGGGGGCTGACCTGCGCCTCTCGGCGCGGACCAGTCTCACCCGCGGGCGGACCGGCTGTCGAGCGGACCTGCCCGACAGCCGCGGGCACGTGAGCAACCGCACGTCGGCGAGGACGGCGGCGCTGGCCAGGCCCCGGGACGCGGCGCCACAATGGCGCCGATGACCGAGGACACCGTACGCCCCGCCGGGCCGCTCACGCCCGCACCCTCCCCGCCCGGGCCCGGTGCGGGGGCCCCTGCCGTACCGCACTGGTCCCTGGTACTGCCGGTCAAACCCCTGGAGGTGGCCAAGAGCAGGCTCGCACCGTACGCGGGGGCGCGCCGGGCCGAACTCGCGCTGGCCTTCGCCCTGGACACCGTCACCGCCGCGCTCGCCTGCCCGTCCGTCGCCCGGGTCCTGGTGGTCACCGGCGACCCGGCGGTGGCCGGACCGGTCCGCGCACTGGGCGCGCTGGTGGTCGACGACGAGCCCGCTGGCCGGCTCGGCGGACTCAACCCGGCGCTGGCGCACGGCGTCGCGCGTGCGCGCCTGTTCGCGCCGCACGCCCCCGTCGCCACCCTCTCCGCCGACCTGCCCGCCCTGCGGCCGGCCGAACTCGCCCTGGTGCTCGCCGCCGCACCCGTCGGCCACCGCGCCTTCCTCGCCGACACCCCCGGCACCGGCACCACCCTGCTCGCCTGCCCCCCGGGCCACCGGCTGCGGCCCGCCTTCGGCCCCGGCTCCCGCCACCGCCACGCCGCCCTCGGCGCCCGCGAACTCCCGCTCCCCGGCGTCCCGTCCGTACGCCGGGACGTGGACACCGGCAGCGACCTGGCCGAGGCACTCGCCCTGGGCGTCGGCCGCCACACCGCCGAGGCCGCGGCCGGCCTGGGCTAGGGCGCAGCGGACCCGGCCCCCACCCGCCGGTCCGTCGCGAAGTACCGGACACCGACCGGAGGATCGGCGGACCCGCGCCGGACCGGTCCGCGGCTCCCGGGCAACCGCCTGCCGCCCGCGGCCGCCCGCAGCCGCCCCGAACTCGCCGACCCCGCCCGGCCCCAGGCCCCGCCGGCCCGGTCCGCGCCCCGGACGGACCGCTGGCCGGGCGCCGCCCGCTCGCTATGCTGCTGGCATGCAGGCCACCTCGTTCACCTTCGATCCGGCGACCCGGACGGGCTCCGTGCTGCTCGACGACGGCACCCCGGTGCCCTTCGACGCCGCGGCCTTCGACGCCGGCGGCCTGCGGCTGCTCCGCCCCGGCCAACGGGTGCGGATCCGCACCGAGGGCGCCGGCGACGCGCGCCGGGTGGTCTTCCTGACCCTGCAGACCTTCCCCGACCCGGGCGCGGAGTCCTGAGTCCGAGCCCGGCGCCGGTGCACGGCCCCCGCCTCCGCTCAGCCGCTCCCGTCGGCCGCCCCGCGGCCCGCCCGGTCGTCGACCTCGGCCCAGACCAGGTCCACCTCCCCGCAGTAGCGGTGGCCGTAGCGGTCCGCCTCGGCCAGCACCGAGAGAAGCAGCAGGTGGGGCACGTCGCCGAGGCCTTCGGGGAGCACCGCCTCCACCCGGTAGCCGCCACCCTCCGGTCTCCGGCGGACCCTGGCCCTGGTCCCGGTGGCGGCCGCGATCCGGCCTGCGAGACGTCCGGCGAGGTCAAACGCCCAGGTGCTCCGCACGCGACGCCTCTCCATGCATGCAGTCGGTCACTGATCGGTCACGCAAAGTAAATCTAAGGCATTAGATTCCACCTGATGCATTAGCTTGTCAACGCTGAGTCACCCACCCTGCCGAACGCGGCAGGGGCCGCGCCTGCCGCCGGGAGTGCCGGATGCCCTCACAGGAGCCCCCGTACCTGCGGATCGCCGAGGACCTGCGCCACCGGGTGACCCGGGGCGAGTGGCAGGTCGGCGAGCGACTGCCGTCCCGCGCCCGGCTCGCGGTGCGCTACGACGTGGGCGCGAACGTGCTCCAGCGGGCGCAGGAACTGCTGATCGCCGAGGGGCTGCTGGAGGGCCGGGCCGGGTCCGGCACCTACGTCCGGGTGCCCACCGAGCGCCGCCGGATGGTCCGCTCGGGGCTCCGCCGGCCGCACGGACCCACGGCGCCGTGGCTCGATCCCGGCGGCCGCGGCCCGCAGGACAGCTGGGACGCCCACAGCTACGCCCGCACCCCGGCCCCGGCGCACATCGCCGCCCGCCTCGGCATCGCGCCGGGCGAGCCGACCGTCCGCACCTGCTACGAGTTCCTGGCCGAGGGCCGTCCGGTGCAGACCGCGGAGAGCTGGGAGCCGATGGCGCTCACCGACGGCACCCCGGTGCTGCTGCCGGAGCTCGGTCCGCTGGCCGGGCGCGGCGTGGTGGAGCGGATGGCCTCGATCGGCGTCGTGGTCGACCACGTGGTGGAGCGCCCCCGCCCGGCCCGCGCCACCCAGGAGCAGGCGTACCTGCTCGGCATCTCGGCCGGCGACCTGGTGACCCTGGTCGAGCGCACCTACCTGGACACCGACGGCCGGGCGGTGGAGACCGCCGATCTGGTGATCCCGGACGCCCGCTGGGAGATCGTCTACGAGCTCCCGGTCGCCGGGGGCCGGCGGCCCGGCCGGGCGGACTCCACGGACTGACCCGGCATCAACCCGGCGCGCGCCGCCCCGGCGGGGCGCACGCCCGAACAGCCCACCCCCCGGCACCCCCGAACAGCCCACCCCTCCGCACCCCCGAACAGCCCACCCCCGGACGGCGAACGGCCGCGGCGGCCCCGCCCCGGAGGTGCTTCCGGGTCCGGGCCGCCACGGCCGTCGGTGAAACCAGCGCCACGCGTGCCGCTCCCGCCGCCGGGGCTCCCCCGCGTACTGAGGGGCCGTCGGCTGAGGGGTCGCCAGGGCCTTACTTGGCGGTGGCCTTGCGCGCGGTGGTCTTGCGCGTCGCGGTCTTCTTGGCCGGCGCGGTCTTCTTCGCCGTCGCGGTCGCCTTCTTCGCGGTGGTGGTCTTCTTCGCCGCCGCGGTCTTGGCGGTGGTGGCCTTCTTGGCCGCGGTGGTCTTCGCCGCGGTGGTCTTGGCCGCCGTCGTCTTGGCCGCGGTGGTCTTGGCCGCCGCGGTCTTCGACGCGGTGGTCTTGGAGGCCGCGGAGCGGGCGGTGGTGGTCTTCTTGACCGCCGCCTTCTTCGCGGTGGTGGTCGCCTTGCGGGCGGCCGTCTTCTTGGCCGCGGCGGCGGCCGGCGCGGCGGCAGCGGCAGCGGCGCGCTTGGTGGCGGCGCGCTTCACGGCAGCGGTGGTGCCGCCCTTGCCCGGGGTGAGGGAGCCCTTGGGGGCCTTCTTCACCGAGGGGCCCTCCTTCGGCAGCTTCTTGCTGCCGGAGACCAGGTCCTTGAAGCCCTGGCCCGGGCGGAACCGCGGCACGGAGGTCTTCTTGACCTTGACGCGCTCGCCGGTCTGCGGGTTGCGGGCGAAGCGCGCCGAGCGCTCCACCTTCTCGAAGGTGCCGAAACCGGTGACCGACACGCGGTCTCCTGCCACAACGGCACGCACCATGGTGTCGAGCACTGCGTCGACGGCCTCTGCGGCAGCCTTGCGACCGCCCAGCTGCTCGGCCACCGCTTCGACAAGCTGAGCCTTGTTCACGTCTTCCCCTTCGGAAACGGGCGCCGGATGAATCCATCCGTTCATTTCGCACGTTAGGTATGTATCTGCGGACTTTCAATTACCGAACGCGTGAATCACCCTAGTGTCGCAATGGATTTGCGCGTCGGCGACCTCACAGGTGCGGCCGGCGCCCCTCGTCGAGGTCATGCACAAAGCGACTCAACCGCCGCGCCGCCTCGGGGAGATCGCGCTTCGCGGTCTCCGTGACGATCAGCAGTTGACGAGTGAGAGCGGTCTTTGCATCGGTTGACACGTTCAGCGCAGAAACGCGAGCGTGTGCTTGCTTCAACCGCTCGGCCACAAGCGCGTAGAGCGCCGTGACTTCCGAGTCGTCCGGTTCCTCAGCAGGTGAGGTGTGTTGGTCCGTCCGGTCGTCAATTCGACTGCCGGCTGCACCGTCCGTCCCCTCCGGCGACGCGGGTTCGCCACCCGGGTACGGAGGTTCGGGGAACCGGTGCATGCAACGATTGTGCCATCTGTACGGAGTTGCGCTGCCCCGGGGGTTTATGCAGCCCGGTGCAGCGGGCCGAACTCCCCGTCCCGAACAGCCGAAGACCCGCCCCCCCGACGGGGAGCGGGTCAACCGGCGAAGCATCAGAAAGCGCGTTCTCAGGCCGCCGGGAGGGTGCGCGGCTTGAAGGCGGGGCGGGTGGCCTCGAAGGCCGAGATCGCGTCCTCGTTCTGCAGCGTGATGCTGATGTCGTCCAGGCCGTTCAGCAGCCGCCAGCGGACGTTGTCGTCCAGTTCGAAGGGGGCCCGGACGCCCTCGGCGCGGACCTCGCGGGCCTCGAGGTCGACCGTGATCTCGGCGGTCGGGTCGGCCTCGGTGAGCGCCCACAGCCGTTCCACCGTCTCCTGCGGGAGAACCACCGTCAGCAGGCCGTTCTTCAGCGAGTTGCCGCGGAAGATGTCGGCGAAGCGGGAGGAGAGGACCGTCTGGAAGCCGTAGTTCTGCAGGGCCCAGACGGCGTGCTCGCGGGAGGAGCCGGTGCCGAACTCGGGCCCGGCCACCAGGACGGTGGCGCCCGCCCGCTCGGGCCGGTTCAGGACGAAGTCCTCGTCCTTGCGCCAGGCCTCGAACAGCCCGTCCTCGAAGCCGGTCCGGGTGACCTTCTTCAGCCAGTGCGCCGGGATGATCTGGTCGGTGTCGACGTTGCTGCGGCGCAGCGGGACGGCCCGGCCGGTGTGGGTGGTGAACTTCTCCATGCTGCTCAGGCCTCCACGGCGACGTTGGACGACAGATCGGCGGGGGCCGCCAGCCGGCCCAGCAGGGCGGTCGCGGCGGCGACCTGGGGCGAGACCAGGTGGGTGCGGCCGCCCTTGCCCTGGCGGCCCTCGAAGTTGCGGTTCGAGGTGGAGGCGCAGCGCTCCCCCGGGGCTAGCTGGTCCGGGTTCATGCCCAGGCACATCGAGCAGCCCGCGTGCCGCCATTCGGCGCCGGCGGCGGTGAAGACCTTGTCCAGGCCCTCCTCGACGGCCTGCAGCGCGACCCGCACCGAACCGGGGACGACCAGCATCCGCACGCCCTCGGCGATGGTGCGGCCCTCGACGATGGCCGCGGCGGCCCGCAGGTCCTCGATCCGGCCGTTGGTGCAGGAGCCGACGAAGACCGCGTCGACCTTGACCTCGCGCAGCGGCGTACCGGCCGTCAGGCCCATGTACTTCAGCGCGTTCTCGGCGGCGATCCGCTCCTGCGGGTCCTCGAAGGAGGCCGGGTCCGGCACGTCGGCGCCCAGCGGGGCGCCCTGTCCGGGGTTGGTGCCCCAGGTGACGAACGGGGTGAGCTCGGCGGCGTCGATGAAGATCTCGTGGTCGAAGACCGCGTCCTCGTCGGTGGCCAGGGTCTCCCAGTACGCGACCGCGGCGTCCCAGTCCTCGCCCTGGGGGGCGTGCGGGCGCCCCTGCAGGTAGTCGAAGGTGGTCCGGTCCGGGGCGATCATGCCGGCCCGGGCGCCCGCCTCGATCGACATGTTGCAGACGGTCATCCGGGCCTCCATGGAGAGGCTGCGGATCGCGGAACCGCGGTACTCCAGGACGTAGCCCTGGCCGCCGCCGGTGCCGATCTTCGTGATGATGGCCAGGATCAGGTCCTTGGCGGTGACGCCCTCGGGCAGCTCGCCCTCGACCGTGATCGCCATCGTCCGGAACGGGGCCAGCGGCAGCGTCTGGGTGGCCAGCACGTGCTCGACCTGGCTGGTGCCGATGCCGAACGCCAGCGCGCCGAACGCGCCGTGGGTGGAGGTGTGCGAGTCGCCGCAGACCACGGTGGTGCCCGGCTGGGTCAGGCCCAGCTGCGGGCCGACCACGTGCACCACGCCCTGCTCGATGTCGCCCAGCGAGTGGATCCGGACGCCGAACTCCTCGGCGTTGCGGCGCAGCGTCTCCAGCTGGACCCGGGAGACCGGGTCGGCGATGGGCTTGTCGATGTCGAGGGTCGGGGTGTTGTGGTCCTCGGTCGCGATCGTCAGATCGGTCCGGCGGACCGTGCGGCCGGCCAGCCGGAGCCCGTCGAAGGCCTGCGGGCTGGTGACCTCGTGCAGCAGGTGCAGGTCGATGTAGAGCAGGTCGGGCTCGCCCTCGGCGCGCCGGACGACGTGGTCGTCCCAGACCTTCTCCGCCAGTGTCCGTCCCATCGCTTTCCCTCCAGCCGGCCGCATTGCCGGCCTTCTCGTGTCGTCGAGGTCGTGTCCCGAGCCACCCTGGTGAGGCTCGCCCCAGGGCGACCTGCACGCCGGATCGTGTCCAGGATGTGGACACCTGGTGAGGGGTCCATCCTGGGTGTCTCCCGGGCTGCTGCATCCAGAGTGGCGCTTTTCTCGCCGAATTGAACTTGCGTCTCGCGTACTGAGACTGCAGTATCGAGCCATGGACAACACAAGCGGCGTCGGCGTTCTCGACAAGGCCGCTCTGGTGCTCAGCGCACTGGAGTCGGGCCCCGCCACGTTGGCGGGGCTGGTCGCCGCCACCGGTCTGGCGCGGCCCACGGCCCACCGGCTCGCCGTCGCACTCGAACACCACCGCCTGGTCACCAGGGACATGCAGGGCCGCTTCATCCTCGGCCCCCGGCTCTCCGAACTCTCCGCCGCGGCCGGCGAGGACCGCCTGCTGGCCGCCGCCGGTCCGGTCCTCACGCACCTGCGCGACGTCACCGGCGAGAGCGCCCAGCTCTACCGCCGGCAGGGCGAGATGCGGATCTGCGTGGCCGCCGCCGAGCGGCTCTCGGGTCTGCGGGACACCGTCCCGGTCGGCTCCACGCTGCCGATGAAGGCCGGTTCGGCCGCCCAGGTGCTGCTCGCCTGGGAGGAGCCCGAGCGCCTCCACCGCGGCCTGCAGGGCGCCCGGTTCACCGCCACCGCGCTGAGCGGCGTACGGCGCCGCGGCTGGGCCCAGTCGATCGGCGAGCGCGAGCCGGGCGTGGCGTCCGTCTCCGCGCCGGTGCGCGGGCCCTCCAACCGCGTGGTGGCCTCGGTCTCGGTCTCCGGCCCGATCGAGCGCCTCACCCGCCACCCGGGCCGCCTGCACGCCCAGGCCATCATCGAGGCCGCCAACCGCCTCACCGAGGCGCTGCGCCGCGGCTGAGCGGGCCGCCCCCGGCCGACGACACGGAGAAGGCCCGCCCCGATCGGGGCGGGCCTTCGAACGTCCACGGCGCTCCGGCGGCCGGCAGCGACACGGAAACGGTCAGCACGGCAACGGTCACCGGAAAACAAAAAAGCCCCGGTCACCCGGAGCTGTTTGGCTGGGGTACCAGGACTCGAACCTAGACTAAATGAACCAGAATCACTCGTGCTGCCAATTACACCATACCCCAAAAGTACCCCCGACCGGATTCGAACCGGCGCTACTGCCGTGAGAGGGCAGCGTGCTAGGCCGCTACACAACGGGGGCCCGCACCATCACTGGTGCTGAGTACCCCCGACCGGATTCGAACCGGCGCTACTGCCGTGAGAGGGCAGCGTGCTAGGCCGCTACACAACGGGGGCATACTCGTCAACCTTATTCAGTTTGCAATTTGCATTGCGTACCCCCGACCGGATTCGAACCGGCGCTACCGCCTTGAGAGGGCGGCGTGCTAGGCCGCTACACAACGGGGGCCTGTACTGCTTGCACTACCTGTACTGCGTACTGCGCTGGGGTACCAGGACTCGAACCTAGACTAACTGAACCAGAATCAGTCGTGCTGCCAATTACACCATACCCCACCAGAGTTCAACCCCTGTGGGGCCTTCCTCGGTGTCTCGCGCCTCCCTGCCCGGGCGGCGCAGAAAGAACATTACCCGACGCGCGGCCCCGCTCCAAAATCGATAACCGCAGGCAGCGCCGTGGGACTCGCAGCCTGCTGTCGGGCAGTTCGCGCGTTCGGGTGGTGGAGCTGATCGCACAGCGGGCACGGGAGATCACCGGGGCTG
>NZ_JBEZIR010000196.1:0-11330 GCF_040651175.1 Kitasatospora sp. NPDC048540 | reverse complement strand
CCTGTGGGAGAGTAGGACGCCGCCGAACAATTCTTCAGTAGAAGCCCCTCCGGGTTCCCCGGAGGGGCTTCTCGCATTTCCGGACCCAATGCCCGCGCCCGCGGTCTGCTGGACCCAGTGCTGCAGGCTACGGGACGCGCTCCGTGACGGCGTTCCGCTCGCTGCAGCAGACCGGGCGCGGACGCTGCTGGCAGCGGAGATCGCCTTCGTCGGTGATCTCGCTGGTTCGGGCGTCGAATGGTCCACGACAACGGGGCTCGCCGACGATGAGGCGGTCCGGCTGGGATCGTCGGACCGTACGACGGAAGGCGCCCGGCTGAGTGGCCGAGGTGTGCGTCCACCGCCTGTCAGAGGGCAGCGAGCAGGCCCCCGAGCGCGCTCGAGGGCCTTGGTCAGGCGGACGCAGCGGGGGCGCTGAGAGGTGTCACAGGCGGCCGGCGGCCTTGAGGGCGAGGTAGGTGTCGGCGAGGGCCGGGGGGACGGCGGCGGGGGGTGCGTCCAGGACGGTGACGCCGAGGCGGGTGAGGCGTTCGGCGGTGCGGCGGCGGTCGGCGCGGGTCTGTTCGGCCGCGGCGGCGCCGTAGATCTCCTTGACGGTGCCGCGGGCGGTGGCCAGTTCGTCGAGCCGGGGGTCGGCGACGGAGACCAGGACCACCTCGTGGCGCTTGGTGAGGAGCGGCAGCACGGGCAGTAGGCCCTCCTCGATCGGGCGGGCGTCGAGGCCGGTGAACAGCACGATCAGGGACCGGTGCGGGGCGAGCCGGAGCGCGTTCGACACCAGGGCCCGCATGTCGGTCTCGAGCAGGGCGGGCTCCAGGGTGGCCATCGCGTTGGTGAACGCGGGCAGCACGTCGGAGGGGGAGCGGCCGAGGACGCTCCCGCGCTTGTGCAGGTCGTGGGCGAGCAGGTCGACCCGGTCGCCGGCCTTGGTGGCCAGGGCGGTGAGCAGCAGGGCCGCGTCCAGGGCGGCGTCCAGGCGGGGGGCGTCGCCGACCCGGCCGGCGGAGGTGCGGCCGGTGTCCAGGACGAGCAGGACGTGACGGTCGCGTTCCGGGCGCCAGGTGCGGACGGCGACGGTGTTGCGGCGGGCGCTGGCGCGCCAGTCGATCGAGCGGACGTCGTCGCCGGGCAGGTATTCGCGCAGGGAGTCGAACTCGGTGCCCTGGCCGCGGATCAGGACGGCGGTGCGGCCGTCGAGTTCGCGCAGCCGGGCCAGCCGGGAGGGCAGGTGCTTGCGGCTGGCGAACGGGGGGAGGGCGCGCAGGGTCCACGGGACCTGGTGCGAGCCCTGACGGGCCGCCAGTCCGAGCGGGCCGAGGGAACGGACCGTCACGCGGTGCGCGTGGTGGTCGCCGCGCCGGGTCGGTGCCAACGAGGTGGTCAGGCGCCGCCGTTCGCCGGCCGGGACGGCGAGGTGGTGCCGGGAGCCGGCGATGGCGGTGCCGGGCCGCCAGGCGGACGGCGGCCAGGCGTCGCGGAGTTGGCCGCGCAGGGGGCGTCCGGAGGGGTTGGTGACGGTGAGTTCGACCGTGGCGCCCTCGCCGAGCCGGACGCTGGTGTCGCCGCTGCGGGAGAACCGCAGGCTGCGGACGGGAGCGGCGAGCACCAGGTCGACGAGGACCGCGAGGAGCACCGGCAGGGTGACCGCGCCGATGCCGGCCCAGGAGGGCAGGGCGAGGCCCACGACGAGCGCGCCGAGCGCGGCCAGCAGGGCGGTTCGGCCGGTCAGGGCCATGGACGAAACTCCTTCGGGGTGGATCCTGGGGTACGGCCGGCTCAGCGCGGGGCGGGGGTCTGGGCGAGCACCGCCTGGATCACCGAGTCGGCGGTGACCCCCTCCATCTCGGCCTCGGCGCGCAGCTGGACCCGGTGCCGCAGTGCGGGCAGGGCGAGCGCCTTGACGTCGTCGGGGGTGACGTAGTCGCGGCCGGCCAGCCAGGCCCAGGCGCGGGAGGCGCCGAGCAGGGCGGTGGCGCCTCGGGGGGAGACGCCGACCGACAGCGAGGGGGACTGGCGGGTGGCCCGGCACAGGTCGACGATGTAGGCCAGCACCTCGGGGGCGATGGTGAGCTTGGCGATCTCCGCGCGGGCGGCGGCGAGGTCGGCCGGGCCCGCGACCGGGCGGACGCCCGCGGCGGCGAGGTCGCGCGGGTCGAAGCCGTTGGCGTGCCGGGACAGGACCTGGAACTCCTGGTCGCGGGTGGGCAGCGGCAGGATCAGCTTGAGCAGGAAGCGGTCGAGCTGGGCCTCGGGCAGTGGGTAGGTGCCCTCGTACTCGACCGGGTTCTGGGTGGCCGCGACCAGGAACGGTTCGGGTAGCGCGCGGGGTTCGCCGTCGACGGTGACCTGGCGCTCCTCCATCGCCTCCAGGAGCGAGGCCTGGGTCTTCGGCGGGGTGCGGTTGATCTCGTCCGCGAGCAGCAGGTTGGTGAAGACCGGGCCGGGCTGGAAGGAGAACTCCGCGGTGCGGGCGTCGTAGACCAGCGAGCCGGTGACGTCGCCGGGCATCAGGTCGGGGGTGAACTGGATCCGCTTGGTCTCCAGGCTCAGCGCCGTGGACAGCGCCCGCACCAGCAGGGTCTTGGCGACGCCGGGGACGCCTTCGAGCAGGACGTGGCCGCCGCAGAGCAGGGCGACCACCAGGCCGGTGACGGCCGCGTCCTGTCCCACCACGGCCTTGCCGATCTCGGTGCGCAGTGCGGTGAGGGCGGCCCGGGCATCGGCCCGGGCATCGGCCGGGGCGGCGGCCGGGGCCGCGGGGGAGGTCGCCGGACCGGGGATGTCGGCCTTGCTGAGGGACGTGCTGGCAGCGGGCTGCTCGGTCACGGCTGTCGTACCTGCCTTTCCAGGGCGTCGAGGTGGTCGGTGAGCCGCAGCAGTGCGGCGTCGTCGGTGGGCGGGCCGCCGTACAGCAGTGACTGGACGTCGGGGGCGGGGCGGCCGAGACGGTCGGAGATCGCGGCGCAGAGCGCGGCCGGGTCGGGTTCGCCGGCGGTCAGGGCGACCCCGAGGACGGGGGCGATCCGGTGCGCGGCTGCCCGGCGCAGGGCGTCGGCGGCCCGGCCGCGGGCCTTGGCGCGGTGGTAGAGCCGGGCGCGTCCCTCGGTGGTCTCGGTGGCCCGGACCACGATCGGCAGGCGTTCGCTGACCACCGGGCCGAGCCGGCGGCCGCGCCACAGGGCGGCGAGGACGGCGGCGACCAGCAGTTGGAGGCCGGCCCACCCCCAGCCGGCCGGGATGAAGTCCTCGAACTGCTTGCGCTCGACCGAGGGCGAGGGCGCGCTGTAGTCGGGCAGGTACCAGACCAGGTGGGGCCGGCTGCCGAGCAGGCCGAGGGCGAGCGAGGCGTTGCCGTCGTCGTCCAGGCTCTCGTTGCTGAGCGGGTGGCCGGTGCCGAGGACGACCGTCTCGCGGTCGCCGTCCTCGGCGTGCACCACCAGGCTCTGGTGGCCGTGCCGCGGGTAGCAGCCGGTGTCGCCGGAGCGGGCGTCGTAGCCCAGACCGCCGAGCTCGGCGGTGCCGGCCCGGACCGCCTCGGGCAGCCGGCAGCCGGGCGGGGTGCTGATCGAGCTGGTGGGTTCGGGGGTGCCGTCGGCGGAGGTGGCCACGGTGAGGCCGGGGACGAAGGCGTGCAGCGCGGCCTGCTGCGGGGCGAGCAGCACCAGCCGGCCGGCGCTGCCGCGGGGGACCGCGCCCAGCCGGTCCAGCTGTGCGGTGCTGAGCAGGTCCGGGCGGGGCAGGAGGACGGTGGTGGCGGGCTCCCGCAGGGCGGTGGCCAGGGCCCGCTCGTCGGCGACGGTACGGACGTCCACGCCTTCGCCCTTGAGCAGGACCACCAGGGCGCGGGCGCCCTCGGGGTCGGGGGAGCCGGGGTCGAGCGGGGGCCAGCTGCTGCGGCCGGCCAGGCTGCCGAGCAGCAGGCCGACGAGGATCACGAACGCTGCGCTGAGCAGGTACCAGCGTGAGCGGAGCCAGAGCCGGCGGGCGTCGGCGGACCGGCTGGTGGGTGCGGCGCCGGTGGCGGGGGCAGCGACAGCGGGGCCGGCGTCGGTGTCGGCGGGTATCGGGGGTGCGGCGGTCATGAGGTGCCTCCGGCGGCCGTGGCGAGGGCCGGGCGGGCCGCTTCCAGGGCCCGGTCGAGCTCGGCCAGCGAGCGGTAGTCGCCGGCTTCGGCGGTGCGCTCGCCGTAGGCGATGTCGTCGAAGGTGCGGGCCGCGTCGGACAGCGCCGAGGCGTGGGCGGGCAGGGCGCGGCCCGCTTCGGCGGCGGCCTCGTCGGCGGTGCGACCCGGGCGGACGTCCAGGACGGTCCGTTCCTCCAGGGCGCGCACCAGGGCGCGCATCTGCTCGCGGACCGCCTCGTCCCACCGGCCGGCGTCGGCGTGGGCCCGGGCCGCGCTGCGGTACTGGGCGGCGCTGCGCGGGCCGTCGGCCGCGAACAGGCGGGCCGTGCTGCGGGCCTGCCGGCCGGGCGCGCCGAGCCGCCACCACACCGCCGCGACCACCACGCCGATGATCAGCAGCAGGACCACGCCGGTGCTGCTGCCGGTGGCGGAGCCGAGGCCGGAGAACAGGTCGTCGAGCCGGTCCGAGAACCAGTGCTCGATCCGCTCCACGATGCCCGGGTCGTGCTGGTGGTAGACGGGGTTGAGCAGCTCGTCGTGGGCGGCGTCCCTGGCCTGGTCCCGGGGAACGGTGACCGGGGTGCCGCCGGCCAGCAGCGCACCCTCCCCCCAGTTCGGCATCGGGTTCAGGCTCCCGGCGGCGTGCTCTGGCCGGGCACCGTGGGGCCGGGCGAGGCGGGCCCGGGGGCGGCCGGTCCGGCCCAGCCGGTGGGCGGGGCGACGCTGACCCCGGCGGCGCGGGCCAGCTCGATGTCGAGCGCCTCGCGGCGGATCCGCCGGTCGATGTAGAGCAGGACCGTCACGGCGGCGTTGACCGGGATCGTGACGGTGGCAACCAGGGTGCTGCCGATGCCGATGACCACCAGGCCGAGCAGGTTGAGGTCGGCGCCCTTGTCACCGGTGAGCTGGTCGAACGCGCCGGAGTTGCCGAACACCGTGGCGACCAGGAGGAACGGCAGCACGGCGACCGTGGAGACCACGCCGAGGATGAACGAGGTCAGCAGGTGGACGCCGAAGATCCGCCACCAGGAACCCCGGACCAGCCGGCGGGAGCGGCTGAGCGAGGTCAGCACCCCCTGCCGCTCCAGCATCAGGGCGGGCGGGGCGAGGCTGAACAGGATGCCGAGGTACCCGGCGACACCGCCGGCGATCAGGGCCATCAGCATGGCGAGCAGCAGCACGCCCGGGCCGGTGCCGTTGGAGATCGCCAGCAGCACGGGCGGCACGGCGGCGACCGCGAACACCCCGACGATGATCAGGAAGGTCAGGAAGGTGAGGCCGGTGAGCCGGCCGAGCTGGCTGCGGGCGGACTGCCAGGCCTCGCGGACTGTGATCTGCTCCCCGAGGACGCCCTTGCTGACCACGATGGTCAGCAGACCGCCGAGCAGGATGCCGAGCACGCCCTGCAGCACGGTGGGGACCAGCGCCGCGACCAGGTCGGCCACCGCGCCGCCGTCCTGCTGGGCCCACCAGCGCAGCACGGTCTCGACGGTCTGGGTGAACGCGGCGAAGCCGAGCGACAGGGCCAGCGTGGTGCGCCAGTACTTGCGCACGGTGGTGAAGGAACCGTCCAGCAGCTCGCCGACGCCGAGCGGGCGCAGCGGGATGACACCGGGCTTCGGGCTCGGCGGTGCGCCCCAGCCCGGGTGACCGCCGTACGGCGGCCGGCCGCCCCAGCCGGGGCCGGGGCCGGGGCCGTAGCCGGGGCCGCCGTAGGCGCCGTAGGCGGGCTGGCCGGGGGCGCCCCACTGGGAGGGCGGCGGGACGTCCTGCGGCGCGGCCGCGGGGGCCTGCGGGCCGTCCTGCGGTGCCGTGGGCTGCGCTGCCGGGGCCTGCGGGGCGGTGGCCTCGGGGGCGGATGGCGCCGACGGACCCGGGGTGGCGGCAGCGGTGGCTGCCTGCGGCGGGGCCCCGTCGGCCGGCTCGGACGAGCCGGGCGAGGTCCAGCCCGGGTTGTCGGTCATCACTGCTCCTTGGAGGGGTTCTGCGGGGCCGGGACGGGCAGGGTGACGATCGGCGGGCGGCCGGAAACTGTTCCTGCGCCGCCCATCGTGCCATGGTGGGCGTGGTCACCCCAGGGGTATCCCGTTGCTGATCGACAATGGCCCCGCTGTGGTGTGTCCGATGCCTGCCCGACGCCCGTGAGCTGCGAGGTTTGCGGTGTTATGCCCGGCCCGGCGGTGGGTCGGAGGCCCTTGACCGGTGCCGATGTGCGCCAGGTCACAATCCGGTAATGAGAAGATGGAGTCATGAAGGGACGCGTCCTCGTCGTTGATGACGACACCGCACTGGCCGAGATGCTCGGCATTGTGCTGCGTGGTGAGGGTTTTGAGCCGTTTTTCGTCGCGGATGGGGACAAGGCGCTTGCCGCGTTCCGGGAGACCAAGCCGGATCTCGTACTGCTCGACCTGATGCTTCCGGGCCGGGACGGCATCGACGTCTGCCGGCAGATCCGGGCCGAGTCGGGCATTCCGATCGTGATGCTCACCGCGAAGACCGACACGGTCGACATCGTGGTGGGCCTGGAGTCGGGCGCCGACGACTACGTCACCAAGCCGTTCAAGCCGAAGGAGCTGGTGGCCCGGGTCCGGGCCCGCCTGCGCCGGGCCGAGGAGCCCACGCCGGAGCAGCTGACCATCGGTGACCTGGTGATCGACGTGGCCGGCCACTCGGTGAAGCGGGACGGCCGGGGCATCCCGCTGACCCCGCTGGAGTTCGACCTGCTGGTCGCGCTGGCCCGCAAGCCCTGGCAGGTGTTCACCCGTGAGGTGCTGCTGGAGCAGGTCTGGGGCTACCGGCACGCCGCCGACACCCGGCTGGTCAACGTCCACGTGCAGCGCCTGCGCTCCAAGATCGAGAAGGATCCGGAGCGTCCGGAGATCGTGGTGACGGTCCGTGGCGTGGGCTACAAGGCGGGGCCCAGCTGACGATGCGGGACCAGAACGTCGACGCCTCCCCGTCGGGCACCGGAGCCGGCGGGGATGCTGCTGTGCGCGGTGCGGTGCTGAGCTCGACCACCCGGGGCCACCGGCCCCGGCGCGGCCCGGCGGCGCTGCTCGCGCTGGTGGCGCGTCAGTTCAGGCGCCCGTTCAACCGCCTGATAGCCGTGTACCGGCGCTCGATCCAGCTGCGGGTGGTCGCGACCACGCTGCTGCTGTCGGTCGTGGTGGTGCTGGTGCTCGGCGTGGTGGTGGTCGCCCAGGTCCGCAACGGTCTGCTGGACACCAAGCGGCACGCCGCGCAGGGGCAGGCGATCGACGGCTTCCAGATCGAGCAGGACAAGATCAACGAGGCGATGAAGCTCCAGGTCAAGGTCGGCGCCAACGCCGACCCGGCCCGGGACGAGATCGGGACCTGGCTGATCAAGCAGGTCACCGACCTCTCCAGCGGCGGTGCCGGGGTCTACTCGGTGATCGCCATCCTGCCGTCGACCGGCCAGGACGAGGGCGGCTCCGGGGCCGTCTTCCGCGGTGCCTGGTACTCGGGCGACATCCTCCCGATCAGCATCACCCGCGACCTGCGCGACGACGTCGCCCGGCAGCCGGACATCCCGCACGAGCAGACCACCATGATCCACCGGGGCGACGCCAACGGCGGCCAGACCTCGGACGAGAAGGGTCTGGTGATCGGGAAGCAGTTCGAGGGCCCCGACCCGGGGAACACCGCCTACCAGCTGTACTACGTCTTCTCGCTCGACCAGGAGACCAAGACCCTCGGGCTGGTCGTCGGCACGCTCGCCACCGCCGGGGTCTTCCTGGTGATGCTGCTCGGCGGGATCGCCTGGCTGGTGGTCCGCCAGGTGGTCACCCCGGTGCGGATGGCCGCCGGGATCTCCGAGCGGCTGGCCGCCGGGCACCTGGAGGAGCGGATGAAGGTGACCGGGTCGGACGACATCGCCCGGCTCGGCGACTCCTTCAACCGGATGGCGAACGGGCTCCAGGCGCAGATCCGGCAGCTGGAGGAGCTCTCGCGGGTGCAGCGCCGGTTCGTCTCGGACGTCTCGCACGAGCTGCGCACCCCGCTCACCACCGTCCGGATGGCCGCCGACCTGATCTACGACAGCCGCGACGACCTGGACCCGATGGCCTCCCGCTCGGCCGAACTGCTGCAGGAGCAGCTGGACCGCTTCGAGTCGCTGCTCGCCGACCTGCTGGAGATCAGCCGCTTCGACGCGGGCGCCGCGATCCTGGACGCCGAGCCGGTGGACCTGCGGGACATCGTGACCCGGGTGGTCGAGGGCGCCGACCCGCTGGCACAGGCCAAGGGCAGCGCGGTGATCATCCGGGGTGCGGAGAACCCGGTGGTCACCGAGGTCGACGCCCGCCGGATCGAACGCATCCTGCGCAACCTGGTGGTCAACGCGCTGGAGCACGGTGAGGGCCGCGACGTGGTGATCCGGCTCGGCTCCGGCGAGGGCGCGGTCGCCGTCGGCGTCCGCGACTACGGCATCGGCCTCAAGCCGGGCGAGGCGTCCCGGGTCTTCCACCGCTTCTGGCGGGCCGACCCGTCCCGGGTCCGGACCACCGGCGGCACCGGCCTCGGCCTGTCCATCGCGGTCGAGGACGCCCACCTGCACGGCGGCTGGCTGCAGGCGTGGGGCGAGCCGGGCGGCGGTTCGCACTTCCGGCTCACCCTGCCGCGGACCCGCGGCGGGGAGCTGGTCCGGGCGCCGTTCCGGCTGGAGCCCGAGGACTCCCGGCACAACCGCGGGCTGGCCTCGACCGGCGCGCCGTACCGCCGCTCGCAGCGCCCGGCCGGCGCGACGGCGCTGACCTCGACCGGCGAGGTGGACACCCCGGAGACCCCCGAGGGCGGACCGACCGGCTTCGGCAGCGGCCTCGGCGGCGTGCTCAGCATCGGTCCCGGCCTCGGCCGGGTGCCGGCCGCCCCGGTCGCCGACCCCTCGGACGTCCGGGCGGCCGCCGGAGGGTACGGTGCCTCGGGCGCCCAGGTGGTGGTCGACCGTCCCGCCGGCCGGCCCGGCGACCAGCAGCCAGCGGGGACGCGGACCCCGGACAGCGACCAGGAGGGGGCCGAGGGTGCGACGGACCGGCAGCGGTAGGACTACTGGTGCCCGCCCGGCCGCCGCGGCCGTCTGGGGCAGCATGCTGGCCTTCCTGGCCACCGGCTGCATCGGCATGCCCGCCGGCGGATCGCCGCAGCGGGTGGAGATACCGCAGGTCCCGGGCGCGGAGAACCTCCAGGTTCGGGTGTACCCGGTCGCGCCGTACAAGGGCGAGAGCCCGGGCGAGCTGCTGGCGGGCTTCCTCGACGCCTCCAACGCCGACGAGCCGACCTTCAGCACGGCGCGCACCTACCTGACGGCCGCCGCGGGCGCCAAGTGGGACCCGGAGGCCGGGGTCTCGGTGCTCGACAACCAGGGCCGGACCAGGCCCTCGGTGCAGGAGGGCGCCACCACCGTCGACATCGACGTCAACGGCGACCTGGTCGGCGCGCTGGACAGCCGCGACTCCTACCGGCCGGCCGCGGAGGGCGAGCAGTACCGCCAGACGTTCACCCTCGTGAAGGAGACCGAGGGCGAGAACAAGGGCGAGTGGCGGATCGACAAGCTGCCGAACGGCCTGATCGCCGACCAGACCACGTTCAAGAACGGCTACAAGGCCGTGCACCGGTACTTCTTCGCCCTCACCGACCCCTCGTCGGACCGTTCCCGGGGCGAGTCCGTGCTGGTCCCCGACCCGATCTTCCTGCGGCGCCGGATCGACCCGCTGACGGCGGCGGCCAAGGCACTGGCGGCGGGGCCCTCGGGCTGGCTGGCCCCGGCCGTCTACTCGGCGTTCGACGGGGTCAAGATCGTCGGCCCGGTGACCGTCAGCGACAACAAGACCGCCACCGTCAAGGTGGACGTACCGGACTTCGCGGGCCGGTCCGACCTGTGCCAGCAGATGGCCGGGCAGCTCTACCACACCCTCGCCGACCAGCAGGGCAAGGCGCCGATCCAGCGGCTGGAGCTGAGCGGTGCCAAGGGCGGCTGCGCGATCACCGCGGACCAGGCCGGCCGGATCGCGCCGGGCAGCCTGGCCGGCAGCTACGGCGCCTCGCAGTACTACCAGCTGGACAACGGCCAGGTGATGGTCGCGCCCGGCGACGGTCTGGGGCACCCGGTGGGCGGCCCGCTCGGCCAGGTCGGCCAGAACGCCGCCACCCACCCCGGCACCTTCGCGGTCCGCCGGGACGGCGGCGCCATCGCCCTGATCGGGGCCGACGGGCGCAACCTCCAGGTGGTCGGCACCGGGGACAACGACAAGCTCGGCGCCCCCGTGGTGGAGAGCCGCGCCCCCCAGCCCGGCCTCGGCCTGACCTCGCCCAGCTGGGACGGCCGGGGGGACCTCTTCGTGGTCGACCGCGACCCGCAGAACCCCCGGGTCCTGATGGTGCGGGGCACCACGGTCGTCCCGGTCCAGCTGCACGGGCTGAACGGGCGCACCGTACAGGGGCTCAAGGTCTCCTCGGACGGGACCAGGGTCGCGCTGGTACTGGGCGACGCCAAGGGCGGCACCGCCCGCTCGGTGGAGATCGGCCTGCTGACCCACCGGGGCACGGCGAGCGCGCCGCTGGCCGAGATCTCGGGCCTGCGGCCGGTCGCCCCGCTGCTGACCGAGATCTCCTCGGTGTCCTGGGCCGACACGGACCAGCTGCTCGTGCTGGGCAAGGAGAAGGAGAAGCTCCAGCTGCTCCACTACCTGGGCACCGACGGCTCGCAGAGCACCGACGCGCCGCTCCAGGTCAGTGAGCTGATGACCTCGGTCTCGGCCTCGGAGAGCCGCGACAGCGACCAGGTGCCGACCGTGCTGGCCGTCTCCGACCACCACATCTACCGGCTCCAGGGCACCCAGTGGCGCGAGGTGCCGGTGCCGCAGCAGCATCCGGCGCTCTCCTTCAGCTACCCCGGCTAGGCACCGGGCCACCCCGGCCGCCCCGGGCGGGCGCCGCCGGGCCCGGCCCGGACCTGCTCCGGCGGACGGCGGCGGCCACCGTGGCGGCCGCGTGCGGTGGGCGGCCGGCAGCACGCAGCGCCCGGGCCGCCTCGGCCAGGCTGGCGCCGGTGGTGACCAGGTCGTCGACCAGGACCAGCCGGTGGCCGGGTGCGGCCCGGCGCGCCAGGGCGGCCGGCCGCACCGCCAGCGCGCCGGCGAGGTTGCGCCGGCGCGGGGGCCGGCCGGGCCCCGGCGGGGGCCCCCCCGCC
>NZ_JBEZIR010000195.1:0-11570 GCF_040651175.1 Kitasatospora sp. NPDC048540 | reverse complement strand
ACTGCCGGACGGATCCCGTTGGGATCTGGCCGCGGACCTTGGCGGTATGGGGCAGGCCGAGACGGCCGACCACGCGGACGGCGGCCGCCACGCCCCCCACCCTTTTCGCACTACCCCTTCGCGCCCGGGCCGGCGCGCGGGCGGCCGTGCCACGCCCGGTACCGGGCGGCGCGGAACGAAGGAGATGGTTCACGTGACAGGCGCACCCGTACTGGCGTTGCGCGGGGTCTCCAAGCGCTTCGGCGCCGTCCAGGCGCTGACCGATGTTCAGCTGGAGGTCCACGCCGGCGAGGTGGTTGCCCTGGTCGGCGACAACGGCGCCGGCAAGTCGACCCTGGTGAAGACCATCGCGGGCGTCCACCCGATCGATGAGGGCGTCATCGAGTGGGACGGCAAGCCGGTCGGCATCAACCGCCCGCAGGACGCCCAGCACCTCGGCGTCGCCACCGTCTACCAGGACCTGGCGCTCTGCGACAACCTCGACGTGGTCGGCAACCTCTTCCTCGGCCGCGAGCTGAAGAAGTTCGGCACGCTCGACGAGGTCGGCATGGAGAAGCGCGCCAAGGAGCTGCTCGACACCCTGTCGATCCGCATCCCCAGCGTCCGCATCCCGATCGCCGCGCTCTCCGGCGGCCAGCGCCAGGTGGTCGCGATCGCCCGCGCCCTGGTCGGCGACCCGAAGATCGTCATCCTGGACGAGCCCACCGCGGCCCTCGGCGTCGAGCAGACCGCCCAGGTGCTCGACCTGGTCGAGCGGCTCCGCGAGCGGGGCCTCGGCGTGATCCTGATCAGCCACAACATGGCCGACGTCAAGGCCGTCGCCGACACCGTCGCGGTGCTGCGCCTCGGCCGCAACAACGGTGTCTTCGAGGTGGCCTCCACCTCGCACGAGGAGATCATCTCCGCCATCACCGGCGCCACCGAGAACGCCGTGACCCGGCGTCAGGCACGTCTCGCGGAGGACGCGAAGTGACCACCAACCAGACCACCACCGACACGCCGCCGGCCGCGATCGACCCCCGGCTGCTGGTCCGCGAGGCGGGCTTCGCGGGCTACCTCGAAGAGTTCAAGCGGAAGATGAAGAGCGGCGACCTCGGCTCGGTGCCGGTCGTGCTCGGGCTGATCCTGATCGCCGCCATCTTCCAGACCGTCTCCGGCGACTTCCTGAACGCCGACAACCTCACCAACATCACCAAGTGGATCGCCGGCCCCGGCCTGATCGCGGTCGGCATCGTCTTCGTGCTGCTGCTCGGTGAGATCGACCTGTCGCTCGGCTCGGTGGCCGGCGTCTCGGCCGCCATCGCCTCGGTGCTCTCGGTGCGCTCCGGCCTCAACGAGTGGCTGGCCGTCCTGATCGCGATGGGCGTCGGCATCGGCATGGGCGCCCTGCACGGCTTCTTCTTCGCCAAGATCGGCGTCCCGGCCTTCGTGGTCACCCTGGCCGGCATGCTGGCCTGGATGGGCCTGCAGAACTCCGTCCTCGGCGACAAGGGCACCGTCAACCTGCTCAACGACGGCGTGATCGCCAAGCTCGACACCTACTTCCTCGGTGACGGCGACGTCTTCTTCACCTGGGCCTTCGCGCTCCTCGGCATCGCGCTGTTCGGCGCCGGCCAGCTGATCGACAGCCGCCGCCGCTCGGCCGCCGGCCTCGCCGCCCGCCCGATGAGCGAGATCGCCCTGCGCACCGGCGTGATCGCCGTGATCGGCCTGGTCGCGGCGTACATGCTGAACCAGGACCGCGGCCTGCCGCTGCCCCTGGTGGTCTTCTTCGGCATCGTCGTGGTCACCGACTTCGTGCTGCGCCGCACCTCCTACGGCCGGCAGATCTTCGCGGTCGGCGGTGGCGTCGAGGCGGCCCGCCGCGCGGGCATCAACGTCGCCTGGGTCCGGATCTCGGTCTTCATGATCTCGGCCGGCATGGCCTCGCTCGGCGGCCTGTTCATCGCCTCCCAGCAGGGTTCGGCGGACAAGCTGCTCGGTGGCGGCAGCGTGCTGATGAACTCGATCGCCGCGGCGGTCATCGGCGGCACCAGCCTGTTCGGCGGCCGCGGCAAGACCTGGTCGGCGCTGCTCGGCATCCTGGTGATCCAGTCGATCATCACCGGCCTGGACCTGGTCCACGTCAACCAGGCCATCCAGTACATGATCACCGGCGCGGTCCTGCTCGGCGCGGTGGTCCTGGACTCGGTCTCGCGCCGGACCCAGAAGTCCTCCGGCCGCGGCTGACAACTGCCGTACGGTGTGAGGCTCGGCACCCGAACCATTCGGGTGCCGGGCCTCGTCGTGTCGGTGGAAGGGGCCATCGGTGCTGATGGGACGGCGTCGGACGACCGGCCGCCGACCCGGACGTCACCGGTGCGATCAGTACGACAACCGCCGTGCCGCATGGCGTCCGGCAGGCGGACATTAGACTCGACCGGTCAAGGGTGTGCCGGCCCAGCGCCGAAGCACCCCGCACCCACGGGCGACGCCGCCCGTCGGGCTCGTCCCGGGCCCGGGAACTTGTGAACGAGGAGGAACGGGTGGCCCTGCTGACCCGCATTAGGGGACCGCGCGATCTCGACCGGCTCACCCCGGCGCAGCTGGCCGCACTGGCCGAGGAGATCCGCGGCTTCCTGGTCGAGGAGGTCTCCAAGACCGGTGGCCACCTCGGCCCCAACCTCGGCGTGGTCGAGCTGACCATCGCGCTGCACCGGGTCTTCGACTCGCCGCGCGACCGCATCCTCTTCGACACCGGCCACCAGAGCTACGTCCACAAGCTGCTCACCGGCCGCCAGGACTTCTCGCAGCTGCGGATGAAGGGCGGCCTGTCCGGCTACCCGTCCCGCGCCGAGTCCGAGCACGACGTGATCGAGAACTCGCACGCCTCCACCGTGCTCGGCTACGCGGACGGCCTGGCCAAGGCCAACCAGCTCCAGGGCCACAAGGACCGCCCCGTGGTCGCCGTGATCGGCGACGGCGCGCTCACCGGCGGCATGGCCTGGGAGGCGCTCAACAACATCGCCGACGCCAAGGACCGCCCGCTGGTCATCGTCGTCAACGACAACGAGCGCTCCTACTCGCCGACCATCGGCGGCCTCGCCAACCACCTCGCCACCCTGCGCACCACCCAGGGCTACGAGCGCTTCCTGTCCTGGGGCAAGGACGCGCTGCAGCGCACCCCGGTGGTCGGCCAGCAGCTGTTCGAGACGCTGCACGGCGCCAAGAAGGGCCTGAAGGACTTCATCGCCCCGCAGGGCATGTTCGAGGACCTCGGGATCAAGTACATCGGCCCGATCGACGGCCACGACCTCACCGCCCTGGAGTCCGCGCTCACCAAGGCGCGCGGCTTCGGCGGCCCGGTGATCGTGCACTGCCTGACCGAGAAGGGCCGCGGCTACCACGCCGCCGAGAACAACGACGAGGACCGCTTCCACGCGGTCGGCGTCATCCACCCGGAGACCGGCCTGCCGATCAAGACCGCGGGCAAGGACTGGACCTCGGTCTTCGGCGAGGAGATGGTCGCCCTCGGCCGCGAGCGCAAGGACATCGTCGGCATCACCGCCGCGATGCTGCACCCGGTGGGCCTGGCGCCGTTCGCCAAGGCCTTCCCGAACCGGATCTTCGACGTCGGCATCGCCGAGCAGCACGCCGCCGTCTCCGCCGCCGGCCTGGCCACCAACGGCCTGCACCCGGTCGTCGCGGTCTACGCGACCTTCCTCAACCGGGCCTTCGACCAGGTCCTGATGGACGTCGCCCTGCACCGCCTCGGCGTCACCTTCGTGCTCGACCGCGCCGGGGTCACCGGCACCGACGGCGCCTCGCACAACGGCATGTGGGACATGTCGATCCTCCAGGTCGTCCCCGGGCTGCGGCTGGCCGCCCCGCGCGACGCCGACCAGCTCCGCGCCCAGCTGCGCGAGGCCGTCGAGGTCGACGACGCGCCCACCGTGGTCCGCTACTCCAAGGGCACCGTCGGCCCCGCCGTCCCCGCCGTCGGCACCGTCGGCGGCATGGACGTGCTGCGCGAGAGCGAGCCCTCGGACGGCGGGCGCCGCGCCGACGTGCTGATCGTCTCGGTCGGCGCGATGGCCCCGCTCTGCCTGGAGCTGGCCGACCTGCTCGCCGCCCAGGGCATCACCGCCACCGTGGTCGACCCGCGCTGGGTCAAGCCGGTCGACCCGGCGCTGCCCGCGCTCGCGGCCGAGCACCGGGTGGTCGTCACGGTCGAGGACAACGGCCGGGCCGGCGGCGTCGGCTCGGCGGTCGCCCAGGCCCTGCGCGACGCCGACGTCGACCTGCCGCTGCGCGACTTCGGCATCCCGCAGCAGTTCCTGGACCACGCCACCCGCGACCAGATCCTGGCCGAGATCGGCCTGACCGCCCCGGACATCGCCCGGCAGGTCACCGCACTGGTCTCCCGGCTCGGCGCCGAGGCCGTCCAGGCCTGACCTGCCCCGCCCGACCCGGCCGGCCCCGGGAGCGGTACCGCCGCTCCCGGGGCCGCTCCGCTCCCGGCGCCCGGACCGCCCCCGGGGCCCGGATCGCAGCTCCGGGAACCCTCGTCCGTGACCGGACCATTGGTACCGATGTCGGGACCGCCAGCGCCCTCCCACTGACCGCCCGGTAGGTTGTCACCTGTGCCCATCAACACCAGCCGCCTCACCGCCGCCCTGACCGCACGCGTACCCGCACGCGTCCGGACCGGGTACTGGACCAGGGTGGTCCCGGTGCTCGCGCTGCTCGCGGTGGTCACCCACCTCCCGTCCTTCCTGCGGCCGGTGTGGAGCCCCGACGAGGGCTACCTCGCGACGCAGGCCCGGATGCTGGCCGACGGCGGCGTGCTGTACGACACCGTGGTGGACCGCAAGCCCCCGCTGCTGCCCTGGCTGTACGAGGCCTGCTTCGCGGTCTTCGGCTCGGCCTCGCTGTGGCCGCTGCGCACCCTGGCGATAGTCGCCCACCTGGTCACCGCGGTCCTGCTGGCCTCACTGGCCCGCGGCCGCTGGGGCAACCGGGCCGGCGCCGCGGCGGGCGCGTTCTACCTGCTGCTGTCCATCGGGCTGTCCCCGGAGGACACCCAGGCGGCGACCTTCGAGGTCTTCATGCTGCCCGCGATGGTGGCCGCCTTCCGCTACGCCGAGCGGCGGCGCTGGCTGGCCGCCGGGATCGCGGTCGCGCTCTGCTCGCTGACCAAGCAGACCGGCGGGGCGGTGATGCTGCCGGTCCTGTGGATGCTGTACCAGGACGTCCGGCACCGCGGGGTGCCCTGGCGGCCCGCGCTGTTCAAGACCGCCTTCGGCTTCACCCTGCCGATAGCGCTGGTCGCGGCCATCCTCACCAAGCCCAAGGGCTTCCTGTTCTGGGTGGTCACCGGCAGCGGGGACTACGCCACCCTCGGCTCCAACTGGCTGCAGATGCTCGGCCGCGCCCTCGGTAACTCCGGCATCCTGCTCGCGGCCGGCCTCGGCTTCCTCGCCCCGGTCGGGTACCGCTTCTGGCTGCGGCGGCGCGGAACGCTGCCGACGGCGCAGGAGGAGCACGGCTCCACCAGCGACCTGTGGATCTGGCTGCTGTCCTCGGTGGTCGCGGTCAGCGTCGGCTTCCACTTCTTCGGCCACTACTACCTGCAGCTGATGCCGCCGCTGGTGCTGCTGGGCGTCGGCGCGGTCTCCACCTCGGCGGTCCGCTGGCGGCCGGTGGCCGTCTACTCGGCCGTCGCCGCGACCTTCTTCTGGGGCCTCGCGGTCTTCTGGCCCGGCCAGCGGCTCTACCAGACCACCGAGGTGGCCACCGCGGTCGCCGCCCAGACCACGCCCAAGGACACCGTGCTGGTCTGGGGCATGCACCCCGAGCTGTACTGGCTGGCCGACCGCCGCCCGGTCTCCCGCTACCTGACGGCCGGCTTCCTGACCAACTTCAGCGGCGGCAAGGACGGCCGCCAGGTCGGCGAGCAGTACAGCGTCTCCGAGGCCTGGCAGACCTTCGACGCGGAGCTCGCCAAGGGCTACCCCGAGGTGGTCGTCGACGACTCCGGCACCGCCCCGTACAACCCCGAACTGGTGCCCCGGATCGAGAGCCTGCTGGAGTCCCACTACGAGGTCGTCGGCATGACCGGCGACACGGTCATCTACCGCCTCAAGCGCTGACCCCGCCGGGGGCACGCCGGGGCGCGTCCCGGGGCGCGTCCCCCGGACACGCGGAACGGCGGAGCAGCCCCCGCCGGGGCCACTCCGCCGTTCCGTCCCTCAGGCCGTGGTTCAGGCCGGGATCGAGGCCACACCCGGGGCGAGGAACCGCTTCCCGTTGACCCGCTCCGAGACGCCCTCACGGTCCAGGTACGGGGTGATCCCGCCCAGGTGGAAGGGCCAGCCGGCGCCGGTGATCATGCACAGGTCGATGTCCTGCGCCTCGCCGACGACGCCCTCGTCCAGCATCAGGCCGATCTCCTGCGCGACGGCCTCCAGCGCCCGGGCGAGGACCTGCTCCTCGGTCAGCACGGTGTCGCCGAACGACAGCAGCGCCAGCACCTCGGGGTCCAGCACCTGCTGGCCGTCCTGCCACACGTAGAAGCCCCGCTTGCCGGCCTTGACCAGCTTGCCGAGGTTCTCGGAGACGGTGAACCGCTCCGGGAACGCCGCGGCCAGCGTCTCCGACACGTGCAGCGCGATGGCCGGGCCGACCAGCTCGAGCAGCACGATCGGCGACATCGGCAGGCCGAGCGGCAGCACGGCCTTCTCGACCGTCTCGATCGGGGTGCCCTCGTCGATGGCGCCCTGGATGGCGTCCATGAAGCGCAGCAGGATCCGGTTGACCACGAACGCCGGGGCGTCCTTGGTCAGCACGGCGGTCTTCTTGAGCTTGCGGGCGACCCCGAACGCGGTGGCCAGCGAGCCCTCGTCGGTCTTCTCGGCGCGGACGATCTCCAGCAGCGGGAGGATCGCGACCGGGTTGAAGAAGTGGAAGCCGACGACCCGCTCGGGGTGCTCCAGCTTCGACGCCATCTCGGTGACCGAGAGCGAGGAGGTGTTGGTGGCCAGGATGGTGGTCGGCGCGACCACGGCCTCCAGCTCGGCCAGCACGTTCTGCTTGACGCCCATCTCCTCGAACACGGCCTCGATCACGAAGTCCGCGTCCCCGAAGGCGACGGCCTTGTCCAGGTGGCCGGTGACCAGGCCCTTGAGCTTGTTGGCCTTGTCGTTGCCGATCCGGCCCTTGGCCAGCAGCTTGTCGATCTCGGCGTGGACGTAGCCCACGCCCTTGTCGATGCGCTCCTGGTCGATGTCGGTCAGGACGACCGGCACCTCCATCCGGCGCGCGAACAGCAGCGCCAGCTGGGAGGCCATCAGACCGGCGCCGACCACGCCGACCTTGGAGACCGGGCGGGCCAGCGACTTGTCCGGCGCGCCGAAGGGCTTCTTGGCCCGGCGCTGCACCAGGTTGAAGGCGTAGATGCCGCTGCGCAGCTCGCCGCTCATGATGAGGTCGGCCAGGGCCGCGTCCTCGGCGTCGAAGCCGGCCTGCAGGTCCTGGTCCTTGACCTGGGCGATGATGTCCAGCGCCTTGTAGGCGGCGGGGGCCGCGCCGTGCACCTTGGAGTCGGCGACCAGGCGGCCCCAGGCGACGGCGTCGTCCCAGGCCTTGCCGCGGTCGATCTCCTCGCGGGCCACCTCGGTGGCGCCGGTGAGCACGGAGGCCGCCCAGTTCAGCGACTGCTCCAGGAAGTCGGCGGGCTCGAAGATCGCGTCCGCGATGCCGAGCTCGAACACCTCCTTGCCCTTGAGCTGCTTGTTCTGGCTCATCGAGTTCTCGATGATGACCTTGACGGCCTTGGCCGGGCCGATCAGGTTCGGCAGGATGGTGCAGCCGCCCCAGCCGGGGACCAGGCCGAGGAAGACCTCGGGCAGCGAGAACGCCGGGACGCCGGAGCTGACGGTGCGGTAGGTGGCGTGCAGGCCGACCTCGACGCCGCCGCCCATCGCCGCGCCGTTGTAGAAGGCGAAGCTGGGGACGGGCAGGGCGGCGATCCGCTTGAAGACGTCGTGGCCGCCCTTGCCGATGGCCAGCGCGTCGCTGTGCTCCTTGAGCACCTCGACGCCCTTGAGGTCGGCGCCGACGGCGAAGATGAACGGCTTGCCGGTGATCGCGACGGCGACGATGTCACCGGCGGCGGCCTCGGCCTCGACCTGGTCCAGCGCCTCGGACAGCTTGGCCAGCGAACCCGGGCCGAAGGTGGTCGGCTTGGTGTGGTCGAAGCCGTTGTCCAGGGTGATCAGCGCCAGCTTGCCGGCCGCGAGCGGCAGGTCCAGGTGGCGTACGTGCGCGGTGGTGACGACCTCGCCGGGGAACAGCTCGGCGGCGCGCTTCAGCAGCTCAGTGGTGCTCATGGTCACTTACCACCCTCGAAGTGCGGGTTCTCCCAGATGATGGTCCCGCCCATGCCGAAGCCGATGCACATGGTGGTCAGGCCGTACCGGACGTCGGGGCGCTGCTCGAAGCGGCGGGCCAGCTGGTTCATCAGGCGCACGCCCGAGGAGGCCAGCGGGTGGCCGAAGGCGATCGCGCCGCCGTACGGGTTGACGCGCTCGTCGTCGTCGGCGATGCCGTAGTGGTCCAGGAACGCCAGTACCTGGACGGCGAAGGCCTCGTTGACCTCGAAGGCCTGGATGTCGTCGATCGTCAGACCGGCCTTGGCCAGCGCCTTCTCGGTTGCCGGGACGGGGCCGATGCCCATCACCTCGGGCTCGACGCCGGCGAAGGCGTACGAGACCATGCGCATCTTGACCGGGAGGCCGAGCTCCTCGGCGACGTCCTCGGCGGCCAGCAGCGAGGCGGTGGCACCGTCGTTCAGACCGGCCGAGTTGCCCGCGGTGATGTTGCCGTGCGGACGGAACGGGGTCTTCAGGCCGGCCAGGTTCGCCATCGTGGTGCCCGGGCGCATCGGCTCGTCCGTGGTCGCCAGGCCCCAGCCGGTCTCGCCGGCGTCGGGGTTGGTGTTGCGGATCGCGATCGGCACCAGGTCGGGCTGGATGTCGCCGTTGGCGTATGCCTTGGCGGCCTTCTCCTGGGAGCGCACGGCGTAGGCGTCGCAGCGCTCCTTGGTGAGGTGCGGGAAGCGGTCGTGCAGGTTCTCGGCGGTCATGCCCATGAACAGGGCGGACTCGTCGACCAGCTTCTCCGAGACGAAGCGCGGGTTCGGGTCCACGCCCTCGCCCATCGGGTGCCGGCCCATGTGCTCGACGCCACCGGCGACCACGATGTCGTACGCGCCGAAGGCGATGCCGCCCGCGGTCGCGGTGACGGCGGTCAGCGCGCCGGCGCACATCCGGTCGATGGAGTAGCCCGGGACGGACTTCGGCAGGCCGGCCAGCAGCGCGGCGGTGCGGCCGATGGTCAGACCCTGGTCGCCGATCTGCGTGGTGGCCGCGACGGCGACCTCGTCGATCCGCTCGACGGGCAGGTTCGGGTTGCGGCGCACGAGCTCACGGATGCACTTGACGACGAGGTCGTCGGCCCGGGTCTCGTGGTAGATGCCCTTCGGGCCTGCCTTGCCGAACGGGGTGCGGACGCCGTCGACGAAGACGACGTCCCTCGCGGTACGAGGCACGGGGGCTCTCCTCCCAGGGGGACATGACGTAGGACGCAGAGATCGGCTCACAGGTGGAGCTGCGCTGCTTCACGGCCATGCTACCCGCCGGTAACTAGGTTGCCCATAGCCGACCACCGGATCTGCCCGTGTGTCCCCGGACACGTGCCCGCGGGAACCCGCGAGGGGGCGCCGGGGAGGACCCCGGCGCCCCCTCGCGGCGGGCCCGCTGCTACTCGGCCGGCGCCGGCGCCGGCGGCTCGACGAAGGCGGCGGCCAGCGCCGGGCCGACCAGGTCGACCTGCCACTGGCGGGCGCCGAGCCGCCGGAGGGCCGCCGAGACCTGCTCCGCGCTCGCGTCGGCCGGCGGCTCCCAGGCCACCCGGCGGACCAGGTCCGGGGTGATCAGGTTCTCGGCCGGCAGGTTGTGCTCCTCGGCCAGCGCGGCGACCGCGGCGCGGGCGGCGGTCAGCCGGGCCGCGGCGACCGGGTCCTTGTCGGCCCAGGCGCGCGGCGGCGGCGGCCCGTCGTGCGGGGCGGAGGACGGCGGCAGCTGGTTCTCGGGGATCTCCCGGGCGCGCTGGAGGGCGGCCAGCCACTGGTCCAGTTGCTTGCGGTTGACCCGCGGCCCGAAGCCGGAGACGGCCAGCAGGGCGGGCGCGTTGAGCGGCATCGCCAGGGCGGCGTTGACGATCGCCACGTCGGGCAGCACCCGGCCGGGGGAGACGTCCCGCTCCCGGGCGATCCGGTCACGGGCCTGCCAGAGTTCGCGGACCGCGGCGAGCTGGCGCCGACGGCGGACCTTGTGCAGCTGGGAGGTGCGCCGCCAGGGGTCGACCCGCGGCGCGGGCTTGGGCGCGTCGGCCAGTGCGGCGAACTCCTCCAGCGCCCAGCCGAGCTTGCCCTGGGCGTCCAGCTCCCGCTCGAGCGCGTCCCGCAGCTCGACCAGCACCTCGACGTCGAGCGCGGCGTACCGCAGCCACGGCTCGGGCAGCGGGCGGGTGGACCAGTCCACCGCGGAGTGCTCCTTGGCCAGCGAGAGGCCGAGCACGTTCTCGGTCATCGGGCCGAGACCGACCCGGGGGAACCCGGCCAGGCGCCCGGCCAGCTCGGTGTCGAACAGCCGGCGCGGACGCATGCCGACCTCGGAGAGGCACGGCAGGTCCTGGGTGGCGGCGTGCACCACCCACTCGGTGTCGGCCAGCGCCTCTCCGAGCCCGCTCAGGTCGGGACAGGCGATCGGGTCGACCAGCGCGGTCCCGGCCCCGGCCCGCCGCAGCTGGATCAGGTAGGCGCGCTGGCCGTAGCGGTAACCGGAGGCCCGTTCGGCGTCGACGGCGACCGGACCGGTGCCCGCTGCGAAGGCCGCGACCGTCGCGGCCAGCGCGTCCTGGTCCGCCACCACGGGTGGCAGCCCCTCCCTCGGCTCGAGGAGCGGGACCGGGGCTGTCTCTTCTGGGATGGCTGCTACGGCGTCGGTCACCCCCCAAGGGTACGACGGTACCCGCGCCCGGGAGTGTTGTCGGACTGGTCAGACCGGGTTCCGACATATGCCCCGGGCGCGGGCGGGCAGGTCGCAGGGGGAGGGACGGTGAAAAAGACGGCGGCCCGGAGGAAACGTTCCTCCGGGCCGCCACCACTGTGTCGGGCATGTGTGGAGCGGGTCAGTGGATGATGCCGGTCCGCAGTGCGACGGCGACCATGCCCGCCCGGTCACCGGTGCCGAGCTTGCGGGCGATCCGTGCCAGGTGGCTCTTGACCGTCAGTGCGGACAGGCCCATGGCGACGCCGATCGCCTTGTTGGACTGGCCCTCGGCCACCAGCCGGAGCACCTCGACCTCGCGGCCGGACAGCTCGCGGTAGGCGGAGGACTGCGTCCCGGGTGCGCCCGGCGCGCCGGGCGCACCCGGGGCTCCGGCCGCGCCGGTGACACCGGGGTCAAGATCGCGGTCAGCGCCAACGACCCGACGCCGACCGGCTGCACCCGCGGCGCCTGCGTCAG